>JAZSEX010000102.1:0-8155 GCA_045531935.1 Acutalibacteraceae bacterium
CCTTAAGAAAATGCAGGGCGTTATCATAAACGCTTTCAAGGAGTCACGTTTCAGAGCTCCTGCTCCGTTTGACCATACAAAGGAAAATGCCAAGGCTTACGTTTCACCTGCAAATAAAATGGGTGAAGGCTGGCTGCTTACAGCTGAAATGATAGAGCTGGTTGAAAGCGGCGTAAAGAATATCGTCTGCGCTCAGCCTTTCGGCTGTCTGCCTAACCACATAGTCGGTAAGGGTATGATAAGAAAGCTCAAGGAGCTTTATCCCGAGTCAAACATCGTGCCTATCGATTACGACCCCGGTGCAACACGAGTCAACCAGGAAAACCGTATCAAGCTTATGCTCAGCGTTGCTCAGGAAAACCTCGAAAACAATTAAAAATTCGCAATTCGTAATTCGCAATTATTAGTACGGGTGACCTTTGCGGTCGCCCGTATTTGTCATTCTGAGCGTGAGCGAAGAATCTTAAACATCTTCATAAAACCGTATTTGAAAAATCTCTTTACAATCTGTTAATATTATGTTATAATTTGGTTAATAAATCCAATGGATGTGATTCCGATGTGGCAAATACATTAAAAATAGCGTTACTGCACATACAATTGGTCATAGAGAAATAATCATTAACTATTAAAACGACTAAAGGAGTTAATAACAATGATATCAATGGCAATGTTGCTACTGTCATCAATACCAATGGCTTGGCTGACGAAAACTTTCCCGTGGCTGGGTTCAATACTAGAACAATCATTCGAAACACTATTGAATCTGATGGGAGTGTTTCCGAAATAGACGCAAGATAACACAGGGGGACGGTTCTCTGTGCTATAACAACAGAAAGTATTTTCAGAATAATTTAACGGAGGGTTCAAACAATGAGTATATGGTCGATATTAAGATTTTTATGGTTATGGATATCGACATTCATAGAGCTTGTAAGAGACCGTGATATGCTTCCGGAAGTCTTTTTTAATTTGAATTAATGTTATACTACCGTTAAGTAGGGGCGACCTTTGGTCGTCCGTTTTTTATTGCTATATCAATTTTTCAACGGGCTGTAGGGGCACATATTATGTGCCCGCCATTGATGCAATATCTCTTTTGCCACGGGCGGATGGTATCCGCCCCTACATTATACGTAATAAATTTAATGTCATTCTGAGCGTGAGCGAAGAATCTTTACGTTTTTCAGATCCTTCGTTTTACTCAGGATGACATTGTTTTTTCGGCGTAAATTTGTTTGCCAAATGCAGGGAAGGGCCTTACCCCTTCCGTTGGCTCTTTCGCCATAATAACGAAAAAACAGGGCTGAATTTGTGAAAGCAGACAAATATTTTCAAAAATTAAAAGTGAGCAAATGCTATGAAAAACGGAGAAAACGCGAGAAAAACGGAGCTTGGGTTTGCTAAATTAAATTTTTTGAAAATAAGTGTTGACAAGGGTTTTCACTTGTGATACTATAGTCGGGCGATTGAATTTAAAGAATCTAATATTTTGGAGGTCAAGCTATGTCAACTTATATGCCCAAAGCAGGCGAAATCACACGCAGCTGGTATGTTCTTGACGCCGCAGGCAAACCTCTGGGTAAGGTAGCTGCACAGGCTGCAGTTCTCCTTCGCGGCAAGCACAAGCCCGTGTTTGCTCCCCACGTTGATTGCGGTGACCATGTAATCATCATAAACGCTGAAAAGGCAGTTCTTACCGGCAACAAAATCAACCAGAAAATGTACTACCACCACACAGGTTACATCGGTAACATGAAAGAGGTTAAGTACAGCACACTTATGAAGACAAAGCCCGAGTTTGCTATGCAGCTCGCAGTTAAGGGTATGCTTCCCGATTCAACACTCGGCCGTAATGCTCTTGGTCGCCTTCGTATTTACAAGGGTGCAGAGCACAAGCACGCAGCACAGAAGCCCGAAGAGTGGGCTCTTTAATTGAAGGGAGGCAAATGAATAATGTACGATACTAATCCTTATTTCTACGGTACAGGCCGCAGAAAGAAATCTGTAGCACGTGTCCGCGTTTACGCAGGTACAGGTAAAATTACAATCAACGACCGTTCAATCGACGATTACTTCGGTCTTGATACACTCAAGCTTATTGTTCGCCAGCCCCTCGAGCTCACAGGCACAACTGAGAAGTTCGACATCGTATGCCGTGTTAGCGGTGGCGGTGTAACAGGCCAGGCAGGTGCAATCCGTCACGGTCTTTCCCGTGCTCTCCTTCAGTACGACGAGTCAGTTCGTCCCGTACTCAAGAAGGCAGGCTTCCTCACTCGTGACCCGAGAATGAAGGAAAGAAAGAAGTACGGTCTCAAAGGCGCACGTCGTGCACCCCAGTTTTCAAAGAGATAACTTCATATTTCTCAATATCCACCTCGAAGGCTTCGGCTTTCGGGGTGTTTTTTATAATCATAACGGATTGACATAAACGGTTGCAACTTGTAGGGGAGTTGTGCTATATTTTAGGTAGAGGAAAGTAGGTGATGCTATGCCGCTGCAGATTATCCGACAGGATATTACGAAAATGAAGGTTGATGCCATTGTTAACACCACCAACGAAGAAATGGTGGGGTATAGCGGTGTTGATTTTGCTGTGCACGAATGTGCAGGAGCTGGACTCGACAAGGAGTGTCAGCGGATTGCGCCACTCGGACTTGGTACGGCGAAGATTACAAAGGGCTATAACCTTGACGCGAAATACATAATTCATACCTCGGGCCCGATATGGCAGGGCGGTTTAGCAGGGGAGAGCATAATCCTGAAATCCTGCTACCTTGAGTCATTAAAGCTTGCAGTTGAAAACGGTTGTGAATCCGTTGCGTTTCCGCTTATCTCTTCAGGTACTTACGGTTATCCGAAAGACCAGGTGCTGAAATATGCAGTTCAGATTATTACGGAGTTTCTGTTTACTCACGAGCTGACGGTTTATCTCTGCGTTTTCGACCGCACTTCTTACGAATTCAGCAAAGAGCTTTTCAATGAAATCAGCGAGTTTATTGACGACGATTACGGATTCAAACAAAAGCTCGGATTTACCCACAGATTCAGCAAGCAAGCCGCTGCGCGTAGGTGCGATGTTTGTGAGGCTGAACCGACAGAGGCGGATTTTTCTGAATGTGATGTTTCGGAAGACTGCGCACCTGTTGCGGAAATGATGCCGTGTGCGTCGGTGCCGCCACCGTGCAGCAGTATTGCCGGTAAATCGCTCGAAGAATATATGAAGGCGATGGACAAATCTTTTGCGTATAAACTGTTTGATTATATCGACAGCAAGGGACTGACCGACGTTGAGTGCTACAAAAAAGCCAACGTTGATAAGAAGACGTTCTCCAAAATCAAGTGCAATCCGCAAACATACAAGCCCTCCAAACAAACTGCAGTTGCGTTTGCAATAGCTCTCGAACTCAATCTCGACGAAACGCAGGATTTGTTATCCTCGGCAGGGCTTACGCTTTCACGCAGTTTCGTGTTCGACAAAATCATCCGCTACTTTATCCAGAAGGGCAATTACAATATCTTCGAAATCAACGAAGCACTGTTCGAATTCGACCAGATGCTGCTCGGTTGCTGAATAACTTAATTTACAGGAGTGTTGATATGATTACTTTTATCTGTTATCCGAAATGTACAACTTGTCAGAAAGCGAAGAAGTGGCTTGATGATAACGGGATAGAATATGAACTGCGTGATATCAAACAGCACAACCCTTGTGCTGATGAGCTGTCACAATGGTATAAGACAAGCGGACAGCCGCTTAAAAAGTTTTTTAACACGAGCGGTTTGCTGTATAAATCTATGGAGCTTAAAAACAAATTACCGTCAATGAGCGACGATGAAATGCTTTCATTGCTCGCAACTGACGGTATGCTTGTAAAAAGACCGTTGCTCATATGCGATGATGCAGTATTTATCGGATTCAAAGAGCAGGAGTGGAATTTCTTGCAAAAATAAAGTCTCCCGACAAGCGACCAATATAATAACACTAATCGCTATAATGTGGTTGTAAGGTTAAGAAAGCCTTACAGCCACATTAATTTTTTAGGAGGAAATGAAATATGTTGGGTGCTATTACAGGTGACGTTGTAGGTTCAAGGTTTGAGTTTGACAACCTGAAATCAAAGGAGTTTGAGATGTTCAGCCCGGAGTGTGATTTTACGGATGATTCCGTTATGACTCTTGCGGTTGCGAAGGCTCTGGCAGACTATGATGAAATCACAGATTATGACGAGTTTAAAAATCACCTTGTCAAAGTGATGCACAAGGTGGGCGGTAGGTATATGGGCTGCGGTTACGGCGGAAGATTTTATATGTGGCTGAAATATGCTTGTATAGAGCCGTACAACAGCTACGGCAACGGTTCTGCAATGAGAGTTTCACCCGTTGCGTGGTTTGCTTCTTCACTTGAAGAGTGCGAAAAGCTTGCCCGTGCAACGGCAGAAGTTACTCACAACCACCCCGAGGGAATCAAAGGTGCTGTGTCTGTTGCAGGTGCGGTTTACCTTGCGAGAACAGGTCACACAATGGACGAAATAAAGGAATACGTCAGCAGGTTTTACACGGTTGATTTCACGCTCGATGAAATCCGTGAGGACTATGAGTTTGAAGTAAGCTGCCAGAAATCCGTACCGCAGGCGTTTGAAGCGTTCTTTGAATCAACGTCGTTTGAGGACACAATCAGAAACGCAATTTCAATCGGTGGCGACAGTGACACAATCTCAGCAATCGCAGGCTCAATAGCTGAAGCGTATTACGGCATTGACGAAGATATAAAAGAGACATCACTTTCGTATCTTGATGGGTATCTGCTTGATATTGCCGAAAAATTTACAGACAGATTTATTGATAAGGAGATTTGAATTATGAAAGAAAAAATCAGAAACAACGTTACGGAGCTTGTATTTATCCTTGACAGAAGCGGCTCTATGGCAGGGCTTGAAGCTGACACAATAGGCGGCTTCAACGCTATGATTGAAAAGCAAAAAAAGCAGGAAGGTGAATGTTTTGTTTCAACCGTGCTTTTTGACGGTGTCAGTGAAGTGCTTCACGACAGAGTGAAACTCAGTGAAATCAAGCCGATGACAGAAGAAGATTATACCGTCAGAGGCTGTACTGCACTGATTGATGCACTCGGCGGTGCAATCCGCCATATCGGCAACATTCATAAGTACGCACGCCCCGAAGACGTGCCCGAAAACACAATGTTTGTAATCACAACCGACGGTATGGAAAACGCAAGCCGCAAGTATTCGAGCGAAAAAGTCAAAGCGATGATTGAGCGTCAGAAAGAAAAGTACGGCTGGGAGTTTCTCTTCATCGGTGCTAATATCGATGCTGTTGAAACCGCTTCGAGATACGGTATCGGTGCCGACAGAGCGGTAAACTACAATGCCGATAAAGAGGGCACAAGCATTGTTTATGAGACAGTCGCAAAAGCTGTCTGCAATGTCAGGGCAAAAGCTCCCCTCTGTGCAGACTGGAGTAATGATATCAACGAAGATTACGTCCGCAGAGGTAAGAAAAAGTAAATCTGCAACACAAAAGCCGCCCGGCAAAAAGGGCGGCTTTTATTATTTATAAGGTTGAGATTTATTTCATAAAATCAGTTTTAATCTTATTTTCAGGTATATCTCGTATCTCGTATTTCTCGTCGGTGTGCCCGAGAATTATTGCACAGCAGGGTACCATGCCTTCAGGGAGGTCAAGCTCTTTAAGAAGCTCTTTGTTATCATTAAGAAATCTTACTGCACCCCATATGTGGCAGGATCCTATGCCGAGCTCGGTAGCGGCTGTTGCCATATTCTGTACAAGAATTGCAGCGTTTGAGAAGTTGACGTTAACACTCTTGAGATCAGTTGAGGGAATGAGTGACGAAACGAGAATTACGGTAGGTGCACCGTAAAAAGGTCTGTGCTCTGTCTGGCTTTCGCAGTAGTCCTCCCATCTGTTTATATAGTCGCGGTTACTGATGACTGTAAGATGAAGTGTATCGAAAAGTGCTCTGCCGACGGGAGCCGCATAAGCCGCTTTCAGAATCTGAGCAAGCTCTGTCTCACTTATGTTTTCTCCGTTATATGAACGGATTGATTTTCTGCTGAAAAGATTATCAAATGTATTCATTATTTTTCTCCTTTGAACTTGATAATATAATTATAATTCTGTGAAAAAATAATGTCAACAAGCGAAAATCTATGTAACGGTTTAAATTTATAACTGAGTTAAAATGCTTAAATGAACTTTTGAAATATATATTGATGCTGTTAATTGTTATAAGAGAAAAATATTTAAAAGTTAATATTTCTTTAATTGAAAAATCGAAATCTGCAATGTATAATAAAGCCAATAAAAGTACAAAGAGGTGCTTCATATGAAAAAAAGAATGCTTAAAGTTATTTCGCTTCTTCTTGTTTTCACGCTTCTGGCGGGTGTTACCGCTTTTGCAACAAGCGGTGATATTGACCCAGCAATAATTGCAGAAACAAGAGAAGTTGCTGTTCAGATTGAGAGCGAAGGCATAGTTCTGCTTAAAAATGAGGATAACTTCCTGCCCCTGAACAATAAAAAAGTGAACATCTTCGGTGCAGGCTCTGTCTGCCCGTTTTTTGGCGGTGCAGGCTCGGGTGCTATCACAACCGATGACCCCGTAACGCTTTACGAAGCTTTTGAGGCAGAGGGCATTGAATATAACACAGAGCTTCGGGCACTTTACGAAAAACATTGCCTTTCAAACGAGCTTCCGAAAACAGATAACACCGTTATCAATAACCTTCTTCAGGTGCTTCTTGCAAAGAATACACTTGAGGAAATGGACCCGAAGCATCTTACAGACGAGCTTCTTAAAAACGCTGTTGCTTTCTCTGATACAGCAATTATCGTAATCAGCCGCACAAGTGCCGAGGGTACGGACCATACTGTTGAAACTCTCAGCCTTTCTGACGATGAGAAGGCTATGGTTGAAAAGGTAACAAGCTCATTTGAAAATGTTGTTGTGCTTTTCAATATCGGCAACGTAATGGAAATGGGCTGGATTGATGAGTACGAAAGCATCAAGGCTGCCGCAATTATCTGGATTCCGGGTGAGTTCGGTATGACAGCAGTGCCGCAGATGCTTGACGGTAAGGTGAATCCGTCCGGTAAATTAACTGACACAATTGTATACAGTATAGAAGACCATCCCTCAAGCGAATGCTTCGGCAGCTACGAATACAACGGCGGCAAAAATTTCGTTGAATATTACGAGGGTATTTATATCGGTTACCGCTACTTTGAAACCTTTGCAAAGGATAAGGTGCAGTATCCTTTCGGCTACGGTCTTTCATACACAAGCTTTGAAAAGGAAGTTGTATCAACTGACTTCAATGCCGAGAATATAACTGCAGAAGTCAAGGTTACAAATACCGGTGATGCGGCAGGTAAAGAGGTCGTACAGCTCTATTACAGTGCACCCTATACCGAGGGTGGTATTGAGAAAAGTGCAATCTGCCTTGGTGGATTTGCCAAGACCGGACTTCTTCAGCCCGGTGACAGTGAAACTCTCACAGTTACTTTCAGAACAGACGATATGGCATCCTATGACTACAAGAACAATGAAGCCTGGGTGCTTGATGAGGGTACATATAAAATAATCGTTGCAAACGACGTAAGAAACCATATTGCATCATACGATTATGAAGTTGAAGAAACAAAGATAATCAAAAACGATTCCGCAACGGGGACGGAGATTGAAAACCTGTTTGAAGACGTTTACAGCGGCTTTGAGGTTATGTCAAGAGCCGACGTTGACGGCACTTATCCTGAACTTCGCGAGCTTAACAAAGACGATTACCTGATTGATGTCGATAAGGTTCCCGAACCGACAACTGAGGGTGAAGCTCCGAAGATGGGTGTCAAGTATGACAAGACAATAACTCTGCAGGATGTTGCAGAGGACGAAAGCCTCTGGGACGCTTTCCTCGATCAGCTTACCCTTGACGAAATGACGATGCTCGTCATAAACGGCGGATACGAAACCCACGGTATTGAAAGACTCGGTATTCCTCACACTATGGATAATGACGGTCCTTCAAGCGTTAAGGGCAGAAACGGTCTTGTCTATACCGCCAGCGGTACAGCGTATCCTTGTGCAACCGCAATCGGATGCACGTGGAATGTTGAC
>JAZSEX010000094.1:0-15452 GCA_045531935.1 Acutalibacteraceae bacterium
TGGCTACGATCCGACTTTTGAAGAAATCAAGGGCGTTTATGTGCCTCATTGGCTCTTTACCTGCGATGCAATAGGTAACGCAAACTATAAAGCCAAAAAGGTAAAGACATGGTCTGACGAAAATTACGAATACACCGAAACCTCGTATTTTGACGTTTACAGAAGCGGCAACATAGGCTTTGACAACATTCCAGTTGACGGCTCAACCAAAATGCCCGATGACCTTATGGAATCCGTTGAGCCCTTTGATTTGTCGCAGGCTGTTGATTTCAACACCGCATATCTCGCAGGCTATCTTGCGGACAAATACGATGTCACAGCCGAAGAAAGTATGCCCAGAGCCAATGAAAGAATCAGGCAGAGCATAATTGATTCGTTCAGGGAAACCGTAAAGGGATATGACGAGGTTGAAAATCAAGGCGCAAATATGAACGTTGCCAACGGCATTTATAAATACGCACTCTATCCCGTGTGGCTTCTCAACACAAAGTGGAACGGAGAGAATTTCACCTTTGCAATGAACGGACAGACGGGAAAATTCGTCGGCAATATTCCGACAGATAAAAAAGCCGTCACCAAGGCTTCGCTATTGCTCGGTGCAGGAATAGGCGCAGTAATCTACGGCCTTATGTGGCTGATAGAGCTGCTTTAAGGAGGTGCGGAAAATATGACTAAAAAGATTTTTGCAGTAATTATTGCAGCTCTGATTTGTGTTTCATTCGTATTCTCTGCATCTGCTTACACTCAGGAGTATGTTATTGACTATGCCGATAAGCTTTCTTCAAGCGAAATTGAAGAACTTGATTCGTTTGCCGAAAAGCTCGAAGCTGCTTACGGCGTTACCGTGCTTTTCTGCATAACCGAAGGTACAGGCGATGTAACTGCCGATGAATTTGCTGCTCAAACTTATGGCGATTACACAGACAACGAAAACGGTATAATAATTGTTCATGATGATTGGAATAAAGAATATTCAACATTTGCTTGGGGCAATGCAGAAGAATTTCTGACAGATGCCGCCGTTGACAACATGATTAATGCGTATGACAGCAACGACAGTTATTATGGCGGAATATATGCTTGCTATGAGCTTGCGGAAGAATATCTTGAAAACGGCTATTTGGGCGGATATGTTAATGACTCAGAGCCTTTGAATAACGATACTGATACAATAGGCGCAAGCGAAGAAAAGGACGGCGTTTCAATTATATGGCTGCCCGTTTCGCTTCTGATAGGTCTGCTTGTCGGTTTTCTTATCATTAACGGTATTGCCTCAAAAAACAAGTCGGTAAAAATGCAGGAAAATGCAACAGTTTATACCCGACCCGGCAGTATGGTTATAACAGGAAGTGCGGACAATTTCCTTTATAACAACGTCGAACGCAGAGAAAAACTGAAGCAGCAGACAGAAAATCAGAAGAATTAACAAGGGTTCGGATTATATTCGCCACCCTATGGAGGAAAAGATATGGATTTTATCGGCAAGTGGAAATTTCACTCAATAGGAGTATTTAACGATAATGACGAACTTGTTTATCTGACGGCAGAAGAGTATCTTGATTCACCTATGCTTTACATAGATGAAACTGATAAGGAAGCCGTTGACGAAGAAATGAAGGAACGCAAAAAGACTATCGGCATGCAGATTAAAATTTGCGATGACGGCAAAATGTATATGCTCATGCCTCTGCCCGAAGGCGTGCCGCAGGCTGAGGTGGATGAAGCTGTTGCAGCAGGATATTTCACTCTCGTTGACGGTATGATTACCGATTCACCAATGCAGTGGGAACTGCGTAACGGTGAGCTTTGGTACGATACGGGAATTCAGGGTGAAGTTTTTGACGAAGAAGTACAGACATGGGTAAAAGCGCTTGACGAAAGCGGATATTTTACCTTTATGAATTACATGTTTATCAAAGAATAGGAGGCATTACCAATGGGATTTTTTGATTCACTTAAAAGACAGGCAGAATCCGCACTTAAAAGAGAGGTTTCACAGGGCATTAACAAAGCAGTGAACAATGCCGTGCAATCAGTAGGCAAGGGCAGAAACCACACCGAAACCTTTACCTTTGCTTCGCTTCCGACAAATGTTGCTGAGCTTAAAGCTCTGCCTGAAGCAAGTCTCGATTCCGCCTTCAAAACAACGGCACTCACTCTTGCAGCTTTGTGCAACTATGAGCATAATCCTGACGCAACAATTGAAATGCTCAACTTCTTAAAAGGTCCCGGCGAAGTCAGTGGCTTTGAAAAGCAGTTTATCAAAGAGCATCTCGGCTCCGAGGGATACAAAGCACGCTCATATTTCGAAGGCGCAACACCGCAGAACAGCTATAAGCCCAACGTGCCCTATAAAATTACCGTTATCGAAAACCCATATTCCTTTGATAATGAGGATTGGGCAACGCTCTATGTTCACAGCGGCGGCGCAGATAACCCCAGACCCATGAAACTGCGCAGAAAGCCCTCAACCGGCCAGTGGTTTTTGGTTGAAATTCAATGCCTTGAGGATATCCGTGTGCCTGTAGAGGAAGACCCTTGGGCATAACAAATCAAAGGAGATGTAGATATGAAAAAATTACTTGCAGTTCTTCTCGCACTTGCAATGTTGTTTTCCTTTGCCGCCTGCGGTGAAGATACTCCCGAAAAGCCCGATAACACAAAACAGCCGTCAGCCAATTCCGATGCAGCCATTGAAGCATCGCTCTTTACTGTTGATTTTGGCGGCGACTGGATAAATATTGAAGATGACTTCAAGAATGAAGAAGGATACTCCAAAGCCGTTCTTCAGATTCTTGACCCCGAGGACAACGAATATTACTTGGTCGAGGCAACAATCAGCGTTGAAATTGACGAGCCATACGATTTCCGTGAAGACCTTGTTTACTACGGCTTCAATCAGTATGAATACAAGGAAAACAACGCTTATGAAACCGTAAAGGTCGGCGGCGTTGACCTTCTTAAGTATGACGACGGCGATGACACACTCGTTTATTTCAACCGTGTTGAAAACGCAAACGCATCGGTTTATGTTGAATTTGATGCAACCGATTTGGGCGACAGCCGCATCCAGGCTCTCCTTGACGGTATAAACTTCAATCTCAAGGATATCGGTAACGAAGACGGTCCTTGGGAGTGGGAAGGCGAAAGATTCTCGGCAGATGCCGCAAGCGTAAATGCCGGTGCATTCACCGTTGCATCAACATTCGTTCCCTTTGAAGCACCCGTTACAACCTTTGAAACCTTCGACCATTCCGTTGCCGCAATCGGTGACAGATTTTATGTTCTTGTTGACGGCGAGCTCAGCGAATGCCACTATGACGGTTCAACTCTTGCCTTTGTTAACAAAATCGAGCTTCCCGAAGACGATTATGACAGAGTTGAAGCAACAGCCGACGGTACACTCTGGGTCAGCGGCGGTATGAATGACATTCTCTGCATCAAAGACGGCAAGACAGTTGCAACATACGAAGATATCGACAATCTCGCAATTCATCCTTCAGGTGCCTGGGGTGTAAATTTCTTCACTTCCAACGAGTGTGCTATTGTTACCTTCAACGGCAGTACATACTCTTCAACTCCCGTAACCTTCAAAGAAGCTGATACAATAATGCAGCTCTGCGTTGATGAAAACAGTATTTATGTTTGCGCAAATGCCGCAGACGACAGTGGACACAAAGTATTCATCTACAACAAAGACGGTGTTCTTCAGAAAACACTCTGCGATGCCGAAGGCGAAGGCCTCGGAAGCGTAACCTTTGTTACACAGACATCAAACGGCCATATTGCTTTTGACGGCAATATGAGGGATGTTCTTCTTGGGGATAACAGCGGTGCGTTCATTGCAGAAATTTCAGACGGCGACCTGTTCAGCACAAATTATCCGTGGTTCTGCGATTCGGCAGTTCTTGGTGACGGAAGCATAATTACAATTATGACAGAAGAACGTGAAGACTGTTCAGCAACAGAGGTTGTTGCGTTCATCATCAAAGGATTTTGATATTAATGAACAAGTTTAACAGAATTATCTGCATATTACTGACCTTGTGCTTTACGGCTGTTCTTACCTCTTGCGGAGAAGATTCTCCGCAGGGGGATATACCTAATGAAACAACACAGACTGCCGAAAATGAAAAAAGCGAAGAAACAACCGTTCTTTCACTCAACAAGGAATATATTTCTCATTATGAATGGTATGAGGATCATCCCAAAATGCTTGTAAGAAGCGAATATACGGATGTTACCCTTGATAGATCAATGGAGAAAAAATATCCGCTTCTTGCAAAAGCTCTCACGGAAACTTCAGCGATGAGAAAAAGAGCAATGGAAGAAGAAAAGGATAATTTCATCGTTACTGCTACCGAAGAATTTTTGAATGACAGCGAAGCCTTTTCAACCTATGTTTCAACTCTTGATGTTCAGGTCAGGCGTGCCGACAGTGTTGCAGTCAGTATTGTTGAAGATTACAATTCGGGAACTGACAGAGCATTCAACTGCCTTAATTACGACACAGAAAGCGGAAAACCGCTTGCTCTTTCCGATGTTGTAACGGATAGTACAAAGCTCCCCGCAATCGTTGAAAAAGAAGTTATAAGCCGTATTTTTCAAGGTGACTCCGTTGTCGAAACCGCCATTCCCGATTATTTCAAAAACACTCTGGAAGAGGATATCACATGGGTGCTTGAATATAAAGGCATAACCTTTTATTTCGAGCCCGGTGCTGTTGCTCCCACAAATTTCGGTATTCAGACAGCAACGGTGACCTTTGCAGAGCATCCCGATTTGTTCAAAGAAAAATACACTGCCGTACCCGATGCCTATGTTGTAAGCCTGCCCTTATCGTCACCGTTCTTTACCGACATCACGGGTGACAAACGTGCAGATGAGCTTTCTGTTTCGGGCAACTACGACCCTGATGGCAGATATTATTACACGCTCGCTATTTCTTCCGAAAGCTCAAGCTATGAGGTGGATTGGTTTTCCTATGACCTGAATCCGTATTATGTCAAAACCGCAGACGGTGACAGCTTCCTCTATGTTTTCAGCGAGGAAAGCGAAACAGAAGACCGACAGATGATTCTGTGCGTATTCAGCCTCAAAAACGGCGAAATCAAACAGGTAAGCGAAACGGAAACGGGTATGCTCTACAAAGGTAACAACGTGTTTACTGTACCTACAGATCCGGATATACTTATTTCGGCTGTTAAAAATTCATAACAAAAAACATAAACAGGTGCAAACGGAGTTCCCGTGCACCTGTTTGTATTATTGTTTGCAACAAAAACAAAAATCGCTGAAACCCTTGGGATTTCAACGATTTTCATTGGTGCGCTGGAAGGGACTCGATTCGCGCCGCCGCTACGGCGGCTTGGTCGCTCGCGGTCACAACAGTCCACCGGACTGTTGCTCTGTACCGCTCGTCCTTCGAGTCCCTAAATCACACAAAAAAACAAGCAGCACATCTGACGATGTACTGCTTATTTTGGCGCGCTGGAAGGGACGACCGCCTGCTTACGCAGGCTGACGGCTCGCATAAATGCTCACCGCTCAAAGCTAAAAACAGTTCACTGAACTGTTTTCTTAACGCTTTGACCCTCTCGGGTTCGAGTCCCTCTAACACAAAAAAATAAATGCCGCAACCTGACGGTTACAGCATTTATTTGGCGCGCTGGAAGGGACTCGAACCCCTGACCTTTTGGTTCGTAGCCAAACACTCTATCCAGCTGAGCTACCAGCGCAAAAGTGCGGTTTTTTGACCGCTCAAGTATATTATCACACTTGTTTGAAAAAAGCAAGTGTTTTTTGATAATTTTTAAAATAAATTTTGGGTTGGAGAGGAATAGAGATAAATACAGAGGAAAATTGGGCGGTCACGCAGGGCGTTACTACAATAAGAATATATATTGATATATTAATAAGGAAAATCCCCCTGTCAGCCATACGGCTGACATCCCCCTTTAGGCAAGGGGGACTATGCGTTAGGCTTTTCGGGGGAGAAGGGCTATGAGATTTTGCTGAGCTTATTTACGAGTGAGCTGTTACGGGTAGCGGAGATATTATTGATGAAAATTACATCGTCGATTCCGTTCTTTTCGACAAACTCGGTGATGTTACCTTCCCAATAACGGTAGTCGATGACGTGTATCTCGCCGTAGTTTTCGGTAAGGAAAGGTACCATTGCATTTCCGAAGGATTCTTTGATAACCACGCATGATGAGCCGTCGGTAATTGCAGGGTTGGTGATGTGTGCATAAGGATTGTCGCCGCCGATGAAGGTATTGTATTTTGAGCCTCTGCTCCATTCGGAGACATCTGCTATGACCTTCCACTTGACCTCGTTACCCTTACGGTCGGTATAGGTGAGAGTTACGTCGCCTTTGGGTGCATAGGCGTGGATAGTATCGGGGTTTTTCTCAAGAGCGGGATTCTTATCGGAATCGTTATAGAATGCACCGACGAAATTCTCAAACTGCTTTTCTTCAAAATCGGTAAGTGCGGCTGTTTTAATATCTGCCGCTTTTGTATACTCGCAATAAGCGTAGTATGCACCGAGTGCTGTCCAGTGATGGTCGGTACGGAAATACACATATTCATCCTTACGGGCACGGATTGCATCGAAGGTTTTTACCTTATAAGCATTGGGTGAGATAACGGAATAGATATAGTCTATGGCTTTTTTCTGGTCGCTTGTATTGATATCCTTACGAACCGAATCCTCAAGAGTTATATCGGTACTTGTAGGCACAACCATATCGAAAACCCTTGCCTTATCCTTAAGTTTATCGGCTGTAACGCTTACTACGGAAGCATATCTGTCAGCGGTTGAACGAATGAAGCTGTAGTATTCGTACGCTGAATCGTCAACGATAAGCACGGTGTTGAGCTTCTGCACAAGGCTGTCGTCAACAGGTGCTTCGGTTTCAGGCTCAATATCCGGCAGGGTGGCAGGCGGAGTGTTTTCGTCGACCGACGGAATATCATCGGAAACATTGTCTGAAAATCCGCTTATACTGTCGCCTATGCCGTAAAAGGATTTGATTTTTGCATTGGCGTTCATAAAAGTTTCACGCCAGGGAAACGTATCGGCATACCAGGTGCTGATGCCGTTGAAATAACTGCCGTCGGCAAGTGAAGCAAAGCTGAACTCGGGAAATTTGGTGAGCTCACGCTTCTCAGCCTCGGAATAGGTAGGTCTGAGCGGCAGGTAGAGTGCGACAGCTGCACCTGCAAAGAGCAGGACTAAAAAGCTGACTGATACAGCTTTTGCACCTTTGAACTTGGGTTTGTTTGTTTCTTTCATCATTAATCCTCGATATCAGAACTGGAAATAAAGGAACGGATTGTAGCTGTTGCCTACGAGTGTAGCGGTTGAAAGCAGGAGCATTGCACAGGGGTAGGCGGCTGAGCACAACGCGCTGAATTTTGCGGCGAATCCGCCCTTGTCAGCAAATTTCTTAAGCACACCTTTAATGAGCTTTGCAACGGGTAAGCAGGCTATGACAGCAACAATAAGAAGGAAAACATTGCTCTTGAACATTATATTCGCTTCGTAGTTTGTAAATACATTTGCGTTGCCGCAGAACATACCTTTGAGTACGGTGAACATAAGCGGCATACTCTCAAACTTGAAGAGTATCCAGCCGAAATAAACGATAGCAAGAGTATAGATTCGGGAGAATACAGACGGCAACTTGCCGAGAAGCTTGCCGAGGAAGAGTTTTTCGAGGGCAATAAAAATAAAGTAAAACAGACCCCAGAGAACGAAATTCCAGCTTGCACCGTGCCAGAAGCCTGTAAGAAGCCAGGTTATAAGGAGATTTATAACGGTACGTGCGCTGCCCTTACGGTTACCGCCCAGGGGAATATATACATAGTCACGGAAGAAAGAGCCGAGTGAGATATGCCATCTTCGCCAGAATTCGGTGATTGAACGTGAGCAATATGGATAATCGAAATTTTCTTTATAATGGAAGCCCGTCATACGTCCCATACCGATTGCCATATCGGAGTAGGCGGAGAAGTCGAGATATATCTGCAAAGTGTAGAAAAGCATACCGAGCCACAGTGCAGATGCCGGACGTGAGGAGAGCGCCTGAATATTCTGAGTGAGAAGGGACGGGTCGGTTGCCGAAGAATCGCTGAGCAGGAGCATATCCGCCATTGCACCGCAACTGTTGGCGAGAAGTGATTTCTTTGCAAGACCTGCGGCAAAGCGGATTATACCGTCCGCCATATCGGATGCATTTACACTGCGGCAGGAGATTTCACGTGCAATATCTTTATAGCGTACGATAGGACCTGCGACACACTGATGAAAAAGGCTTGCATAGAGCAGGACGTTGAAGAAATTGCGTTCGGGCTCGACATCGCCTCTGTAGACATCGACGACATAGGTGAGGAGCTGGAAGGTATAGAATGAAATGCCGATAGGCAGAATAAACTGAGTTATGACTGACGGATGACCCGTGACAGCCTGAAGGTTCTCCTGAAAGAAGGTGCCGTACTTGAATACACCGAGTAAGCCGAGGTCGACAACGCAGGCGGCAAACAGAGCAAGCTTTGCGGTGAATTTACCTCTTTGCTTACCGACTGCAAGTGACAGCAGCCAGTCAGCAAAGCTCATAGCGACAAGCAACAGCACGTATTTAGGCTCGCCCCACGCATAAAACACGAGCGAAAAGACGAGCATTATTGCATTTCTTACAGGTGTGCTCTTTGTACAGTAATAAAGACAAAGGTTGAGCGGTAAGAAAAAGAATACGAAAAATAAACTTGAAAAAACCATTTCTTCTCTTTACTCCACGGTGCAAAATATAACAGATACCATAATAATATAAAAAAGGGCAAAGTTCAAGCAAAATAACAAAGCTGTAACCAACCTGTCATTATTTTGTAAACTCTGCCCTTATATTAAATTATGTAAATGTTTACATTATTGCTGAGGAACCAGTTTCTGCTCAGGGATATTGTTCTGGAGGAACTGGGGATAGTCGGGATTTGAATGTACGTTGAGAATTTCGGGATTGTTGTCATTCTCGAAGAACCACTTGTAAAGCTCAGCGTGACCGTCGTGAGTTGTACAGTGTACCATATCTTTTGCAAACCATGTGTTTTCGGGGAGAGCACATGTGGATGCGTCGATATGATTGTCGGGTGACATATGGTTGTGGCCGTCGTTGATTTTCTGTGTGTAGCCGTCACCGAGAGATTCACCGAGGGGAGCAACTGTTGCGCCGACTGAAGAATACTTGAGGTCAACTGTACCGTCAGAATCGTTATGCCATGTGGGAACAAGGGGAGTACGCTGTACGTCCCATGCTGCAAGAATCATAACGGGGACACCGCTCTCGAGTACGCCGTTGAGAATTTCGTCTGCCTTGCACTGTACGTTGTAGTGGTAGTAGTCGATTCTTGCCTCAAGCTCTGCGTTGGGATTGTCACCGAGCATATAGGCTTTGGCGTCTTTGTAATATTCATCCGGTACGAAAGACCAAATGCCGCAGTTTGCTTTGAAAACGGGAACGAGAAGCTCGTCGAATACTCTGCCTGCACAGTTGTCGACAACACGGTTGACAACGTCGATAAGTGAACCGAGAATGCCGCTGAACTTGAGCAGGTTGATGATGACCATAAGGAAGTTGGCAAGGCCCTCATCCATAATAAGGGGAAGGGCTGTTGCGCCGTAGCGGTAGAGTGACTCCTGATTGATTTCGACTCTGCCGCAGAAAAGGTCACCTGCAACTGCAGTACCGGAGATGGGGCAATTCTGGAAGATGACGGACTTAATCTTTTCACAGCCGAACTGCTCGAAATAAGCCATTGTCATAACACCGCCCATTGATGAAGCACGGAGTCTGACCTTGTCGTGACCTGTGAGTTCACGGATATGATCGATATACTTATCAAGATCCTTGGCGACTACAAGCGGATCGGCACGGAAATCGTAGCCGAAATAGAAGTTGTGGTCAAGGGTATGAGTCGGATCTGTCGGAAGCTCTTCCTTGGTTGTGATATCGGCTGTGGAATCACCGTTTTCAGCGTTGGCAAGAGGGCCGAAGACATCGTTTACAGCAGGAATAAGTGCATCTGCAAAAGCGTCGTAATCCTTACTTACGATAAGGGAAACGAGAGGAAGGAGAAGCTTTGCAACAAGCTTTACGTATGTAACTGCTTCGGGTCTGAAGACAACTTTTTCATCCTCTGTGCCGGCATTCTGGTAGAGTGTTGCACTGCCGAGTGCGGCAACGTAGATTATAGGCTCCTCACCGCACTGACAGCTTTCTGATGCAGCTGCGGTCTGCAGGACTACAGAAAAGCTGAGCACGAGCACAAGGAGAATGCTGATTGATTTTTTTACGAATCTTTTCATAATTTATCTCTCCTGTCTTGGTTTTGTGTAACACACATTGTATCACATAAGGATTTTAAATTCAATAAACTTATGATGTTTTATTGGCAAAAAGGCTTTCTTTTGTGTTTTGAAAAAATTTCTCTTGTATTATTCTAAATTTTATAGTAGAATATATGGTATCTATCCTAAATAAAGGAGTTGTCACAATGGATCCCATTAAAGTCGATTTTTCAGGCGGCGGTTCAAAAAAGGGCAAAGCAGTCGTAATTCCGCCCAACAAAGCAGGTCTGAAAATTGCAATCAACCTCATAGTTACAGCGATTGTTGCTGCTGTTGCTTACTACTTCTATCTCCCTGCCTTCAACTTCAAGGCTATTGAGATGTACATCTACTTCGGTATTATCATTGCCGCATACTGCGTAACGGCTTTCGTTACATCAGGTGCAGTTATGTCACCCGAATACTCACCCTACGCACGCAAGCGTACAATGATACCGATTATAATCGGCCTTGTGATTGCTGTTGTAGTCGGTATAGGTTTCGTTGTATCAAGCGTATTCTTCCGTGCAAACGATTACCACGAGATTATTACACCCGAAACAATAGATTTCAGCGAGGATATCAAAGAGGCTGATTTTGCAAGCGTGCCCCTTCTTGATAAGGATTCGGCAGAGACACTTGCTACCAAGGCTCTTTCCGACCTTTTCGATGAAAACCTTGTTTCACAGTTTAACGTAAATTCCTGCGAAACACAGATTAACCTCAAGAACAGACCCGTACGTGTTGCAACACTCAAGTATAACGATATTATCAAGTGGTTTACAAACCGCAAGGGCGGTCTTCCCGGCTACCTTGTTATTGATATGACAACACAGAAGGTTGACTATATAAAGGTAGACGGCGGTATCAAGTACTCTGATGCTGACCACTTCAACCAGCTTCTCAAGCGTCATCTCCGCTTTGAGTACCCCACAAAGCTTCTTGGTGACTCTGTATTCGAAGTGGATGAAAACGGCAACGCATACTGGGTATGCCCCATCTATGATAACACTATCGGTCTCTTTGGCGGCCGTGACGTTATTGGTGCAATCCTTGTCAATCCCACAACAGGTGAATGCGTTGATTACACAATTGACGAGATAAGAAACGACGAGGCTCTCAACTGGCTTGACCGTGTATATGACCCTGACCTTCTTGTTGAGCAGTACGATTACTACGGTAAGTACGTAAACGGCTTCTGGAACTCAATTCTCGGTCAGAAGGACGTTGTTGTTACAACAGACGGTTACAACTACATCGCTCTCAATGATGACGTTTATATGTACACAGGCGTTACATCAATCACAACAGGCGATAACTCAATCACAGGCTTTACACTTATCAACCAGCGTACAAAGGAAGCTAAGTTCTACCGTGTCAGCGGTGCAACAGAGAACGCTGCTCAGGAGGCTGCACAGGGTAAGGTTCAGCAGTACAGCTACACTGCAACATTCCCGCTGCTTCTCAACATCGGTAACGAGCCGACTTACTTTATGGCTCTTAAGGATAAGAGCAACATTGTTCAGCAGTACGCTCTTGTTAACGTAAACCAGTTTACAACAATTGTTGCTACCGGTACATCAATCCAGAGCTGTCTTGAGAGCTACATCAAGCTTCTTGCAGACAATGACATCAAGACAGATATCGACGTTGAATCTGTAGTTGACCAGAACCAGCCCGACGGTAACAAGCCTGCAACCGCAACAGTTACAGGCAAGATTGCTGACATACGTACAGCGGTTATCAGCGGTGACAGCTGCTACTATCTCAAGCTCGACAGCTCTGCAGCATACTTTGCTGTTTACGCTTCTGACTTTGAAAACGTAGTTATAGCAAATAAAGGCGACACTGTTGAAATTACTCACAAAGAGAGCACAGACGCTATAATCAAGGCTGAAAGCTTTACTCTTAAATAAACCTGACAGCCGCATCGTTTACGATGCGGCTTGTTTTATGTGAAAGAAGGAGAAACCAATGAGATTGCTTGAAACAACCGACGCCGTACAAAGCGGTATAGCCGAAAACGTATCTCAGTTCAGCAAATGGCTGAATCAGTTGCCCGAAAAAATATACAACGCCATACCGGATATAATTACGGCTGTGTGTATAATCGCAATCGGATTCTTTATAAGTAAGTTTGCAGGTAAGCTGCTTATAAAGATAATGAGGAAAAACAACGTTGACGAATCCGTACATCATTTCCTCAAAAGTATGCTTGTGGTATCGATGAGAATAGTGTTTGTGCTGTTTGCACTTTCTGCACTGGGCTTTGATATCAGCTCGTTTGCGGCTGCACTCGGTGCGGCAGGTATTACTGCAGGTCTCGGTCTGCAGGGGTTGATATCGCAGTTTGCAAGCGGTATAGAGATAATGTTCAACAAGCCTTTCCGTGCGGGTGACTTTATTGAGCTTGAAAACGTATCGGGAACAGTTGAGGAAATTCACTTTATGAATACAACTTTGCTGACTGTTGATAACAGACGTATTGTTGTGCCCAATTCACACATAACCTCAAACAACCTTATAAACTATACTGCACAGAAACAGCGCAGAATTGATTTCAACTTCAATATATCTTATAACAATGATATTTCACTTGCCAAAGAAGTTATAAACAAGGCTATAGCAGATTGCCCCTATGCGATTGAAAATCCTGAGCCTGTTGTTGCAGTAGGTGCTCACGGCGAAAGCAGTATAACAATCAAAGCACTTGTATGGTGCAAGAGTGAAAACTACTGGGCTGCTTTTTACGATATGCAGGAGCGAGTGAAGCTTGATTTTGACAAGGCGGGTATTAATATACCGTACAATCAGCTTGACGTGCATATTACGCAGAACTGAATAGAATTCACAAATAAATATAGACATAAAGACAGCGGTACTGAGATTCTCGGTGCCGCTGTTTTTGTTTTTTGCTGGAAGAATCCCCCTGTCAGCCGTACGGCTGACATCCCCCTTTAGGCAAGGGGGACTTTTGCTGATTGATTAGGAAAGAAAGTGTATTAAACTTTCCTCGGTGACTCACTGCTGCTCTGAGGAAGTTGAGCTGCTGAGGTATTAAAAATGTGAATATTTGTTTAAGATTCAGCAGAAAAATTGAAAACTATCACGTAAACGTATTGAAAAAACGGCTGTTTCAGCCTTTGAGTGAGGGGAGTAATCATAACCGCCCCGATTGTCCCCTCAATACAGACTAAGGAAGGTGAAAGAATAGCTAAGAAATCACTCAACAAAAGAGAGAAGCTGTTTTGTCTGAACTACGTGATAATGCCTGACGGACGTGAGGCGGCGATGAAAGCCGGATACACGATAAATCCGCAGGCGGCGGCAGTGAAGCTGCTCAGCCGCAAGGAAATCACGAACGAAATAGCGGCTCTGACAAAAACACAGACACCGCATATAAGTGAAGCGGCGGCAGGCTACCGAAGGCTGGCTTTTGGCAGTACGGCAGACGTAATGCGGCTCATTTTCTGCGAGGACCCTCCGTCAAAAGAGGAGCTTGACGAAATGAATTTATTCAACGTTGCGGAAATCAAACGCCCCAAGGGAGGCGGCGTTGAAATAAAGTTTTTTGACAGACTCAAGCCTCTTGAACGGCTTGCGGAATTGAGCGGCGAAGAATCGGTAAGCGGTGCACTGCCGTTTTATCAGGCACTGGAAAATGCGGCACGACGAATAGGAGGCATAGCGGAGAATGAGCGGGAAGGCTAAAACACAGGTTGCTTTCAAGGCTTTCTCGGAAAAACAGCTGACCGTACTGACGTGGTGGTGTCCGACATCTGCATATAGCGGTATGGATGCGATTATATGTGACGGAGCTGTGCGTTCGGGAAAGACCGTGTGTATGTCACTTTCTTTTATATCGTGGGCAATGTCGGCGTTTGACGGCACAGCTTTTGCGGTGTGCGGAAAAACTATTGCATCACTGAGAAGAAACGTTATAAGACCTATGTTACCGGTATTGAAAGAGCTTGGATTTGAATGCAGTGACAAGGTGTCACGCAACGAAATCGAAATAAGCTTCGGAGGAAAAAAGAACAGTTTCTTTCTTTTCGGCGGAAAGGATGAGGGCTCTGCTTCACTGATTCAGGGCATGACACTCGGGGGCGTACTCCTCGACGAGGTTGCTCTTATGCCGCGTTCATTTGTTGAGCAGGCTCTTGCACGATGTTCGCTGGATGGGTCGAAATTCTGGTTCAACTGTAACCCCGACAATCCCTTGCACTGGTTTCATGAGGAATGGATAAAAAAGCACGTTGAAAAGAACTGCCTTTATATACATTTCCGTATGGAGGACAATCCTTCGCTGACACCCGAAATACTGAAAAGATACCGCAGTCTGTACAGCGGTGCGTTTTACGAAAGGTTTGTAGAAGGTAAGTGGGTTGCTGCAGAGGGGCTTGTGTATCCTTTTTTCAGCAGAGAAAGACACGTGTGTGCTGTGCCTCAGGGTGATTTTGAGAGCTGGTACATCTCCTGCGATTACGGCACGGTAAACCCCAGCTCATTCGGGCTGTGGGGTTTGCTTGACGGAGTATGGTACAGAGTGGCGGAGTATTATCACGACTCGCGCGCACTCGGAGTACAACGTACCGATGAAGAGCATTATTCCGCACTTGAGGAGCTGGCAGGCGGCAGAAAAATAAGTGCGGTTGCGGTAGACCCTTCGGCCGCAAGCTTCATCGAGTGCATCCGCCGCCACGGCAGATTCAAGGTTGTTCAAGCAAAAAACGATGTCACAGACGGTATACGCAAAGTGTCCGAAGCACTTAAATCGGAGAAAATAAAAATCTGCACGCCGTGCCGTGATATCGTGCGTGAATTCTCGCTCTACCGTTGGGACAACAACTGCGTCAAGGACACACCGTGCAAAACAAATGACCACGCAATGGACGATATGCGTTACTTTGTTACAACGCTGATGAGTAGCGGTGATTGCTCGTTTTTTGCCATTGCAACAGAAAGGAAGGAGTAAATGAAAAAGAAGAAAAAGGCTGATACCTCACCTGAAGTGTGCTCGGTGCAGACGGGTAACGCATCAAATCCGTTTTCGGTGTTTGAG
>JAZSEX010000034.1:0-24764 GCA_045531935.1 Acutalibacteraceae bacterium
GAATAGATATCACCTGTTGTGCTCTGCTGAACACCGATCTTGATGCCGTCTTTAACGCCTGTGGGGTTACCTTCAGCATCAAAGCCTGTGTAGAAATCTTCAAATGATGCATAAGGGCTGTCTGCCTTTACGATAACGGACTGAATACCGTTTGCGTATGAGGTTGTGAAGTTAACGTTCTTAAGACGGTCTTCGGTAACAGTCATACCTGCCATACCGAAATCGAACTTACCGCTCTGAACGCCGCCGATGATTGAGCCGAACTCAACGTCTTCAATCTTAAGTTCCATACCGAGCTTCTCAGCGATAAGGCCTGCGATTTCTACGTCGATACCTGCAAAGCCGTCACCCTCTTTGAACTCGTAGGCAGGGAATGCAGCGTTTGTAGCCATAACGAGTACGTTCTCTTCTTCTTTTTCGCCGCCACCGCAAGCCCAGAGTGCTGTCATACCGAGCACAAGAGCAAGGACAACGGATGCAATTTTGATTATTGTTTTCTTGGACATAATAAATTACCTCCTATATTTCAGTTAAAGTGATTATAACATCAATATGTATTTTATGCAAGTTTTTTTGTAAATTTATTCATCGATAACACCATAGTATCTTCCCATCCAATAAGGCAGAAGATAACTTATGCCTTCGAGCAAAGTAAGCTTTGACGGTGTGGAATCGGCAAGGAAGTGATTGCGTGTATAACGCACAACAGGCTTTTCGTCATAAGGAAGAGGCTCGGCAAGCTGTGGCGGCTCTCCGAAATCAAGCGGAGAATAATCCCACACCATATCGTTACGAAGTCTGTTGAGCACCTTCATCTTCATATACACAAGCGGCATTTCCTTAAGGCTTGTTACCGCTTTATCGATATCCGCATTCTCACCCGACATTGCGGCATATACGATATTGAGGAACGGATTACGTTCTACGCGCTCATACTCCCAATGCTCACGCAGACCCGTAAGGTAAGCATAGCGTAAATCGGGGTCTGTTTCGTAACTGAGGAGCGGAATTGAAGTAAGGAAACAAAGATTATCATCAATATGGCATGTATGTGCATCCTTCTCCTTACAGTGCATAGCGTTGAGTGCATAGTGCTCTTCTTTAATGAGCCTTACATATTCATCGTTATACTTCTCATCGCCGCTCATATAGTAAGCGGTTTTGAGAAAAGAAAGCATTTCGAGTGCGTTGGTACCTTGCTCGCCCGACCAGTCGGGATTGCGGTTAATGTCGTCAGGATTCCAGTTACCCCAGCGGGTATAATTGCCGTTTGCATCTCTGAGTCTGTAGTTATTCTCAAGTATATGATCAACTACCGCACAAAGTGTCTTGCAGATTATTTGTTTTTCAGTCTCATCGGCACATATATCATAATAAACCGCAAGACCTGTGAAATGACCTACGACCTCATCGCTCGAGACGTCACCGAGCCACTCATATTCACCTGCATCGTACCATTTTTTATTCGGGTTACCGTAATAAGCGGTGTCACCTTTACGGCGGATACAGCGTGCCATAAGACCGGGGACACCTGTAATATCAAAAAGCCTCATCATAGCGTGGAAGCTTCTGCGAGCAAGACGAAGTGCTTCTTCATCACCCGTGACACCGTATTTGTAGGACATAGCCATTACGTAAGCACCCAAACGAAGTCCGTCGTTATCGGTAATTTGTACATAGCCCGAAGACAAATCTCTGTCATCAGTATATGCACGCTGTGCAACAAAGCCTATATCACGCACGTTGTACTTTTCGTTATAATCCTGATAAAACTCTGCCTTTTCTTCAAGAGTCATCATAACGGTTTTAATGCAAACTGCACCTTTTTTAGTGCCGACCCATACGGTATTGCCGTCAGCACTTTCGGCTACTGCGGTAACCTCACCATCGGGAAGCCAATACTCCGCACCGTAAAAATGACGCTTTGCACCGTCATAAATCACAAGACCGATATCGGTACCGACATAGCGTTTGCCGCTCGCACCGAAAAGAATCTTCTTAACGTTGTAGCTCGTAAGTGAGTTGACTGTTTTCTTGGTGACGTAGTGGCTGCGTGTATCGTAAACGATAACGCCTTTATCCGTACCGACCCAGACCGAGCCGAACTTATCACCTGCCACAGCCTGAATACGGCAAACGGGCAACTTTGAAGTTTCGGAGGTTACGTTAAACCAACGAAGCCGCTTACCGAGTGCTGTTTTGATACTGTCCCCTGTCGCGACAAAGATCTCACCGTCGGCAAAGGCACACATATCGAGAGGCGTTTTACCCTCTGTCCAGTACCACTGAACAAAATGACCGTCCTCATATTTGTAGAGAAACTTTTCCGTTACAAGACGGAGTCTGCCCATATGGTCCTGTGAAATTGCAACGACATCACTATCGAGAGTCTGTCTGTTTTCACCGTCGGAAGTACAGATTTCACAACCGCTTGCAAGCCACAAATTACCGTCGCGATCGGTATACATAGCCTGCACCGCACCGCCAAAAACTGAAACGGGCACAAAACTGCCTTTTTCAAAATAAGCAGCACCCTTATCCGTACCGAGCCACACTCTGTTTTCACAGTCAAAAGCGGCAGAGAGAATATTGCAGGAAGGCAGACCGTCACTGCAACCGTAACGGGTGCGCATATCCTGCTTGAAAGCGTTGTATTTTAATGTTGCCATTAATATCAACCCCAACATCAATTAGGAATTAAGAATTAGGAATTCGGAATTATATTTCTGTAATAAAATTGAGAAAAATGACATATTGCGGTTTTGTCATCTTTTTTAAAATTACGAGAAATTATGCAAGATGTTGTTTTCTTCGCTCCGAAGGAATACTAAGGTATTTCGAGTGGGCGAAAAAACAGTAGGTTGCGAATTTGTCCGTAATTTTACTCGCCTATCAAGCCGTAGTAGCGGCCTATCCAGTACGGCATAAGATATATCGAGCCGTCGCAAAGGCGGTAATCATCTCTTGTGCGGTCTGCCATAAGCTGATTCGTATCGTAAGCGGCAAGAGGCTTCTCGTCGTAGGGAAGAGCAACCTTCATCTGCGGCTCCTCACCGTACTTTTCGGGTGAGTAATCCCACTCGAGGTCATTACGGACACTGTTGATGAGCTTAAGTTCAAGCAAATCAAGCGGCAATTCACGAAGACCGTTGACACCCGTATCAAGATCAGAACACTCATCAGTAAATGCGGCATAGAGAATATTCCAGAACGGATTGTGCTCAATACGTTCATACTCCCAGTGCTCACGCATACCTATAAGGTAGCAATGGAGCAGATCGGGATCAGTCTCATATCTGAGAAGCGGAATTGAAGTAAGGAAACCGAGGTTGTCGTCGATATGGCAGGTATGAGCATCGTCAACCTTGCGTGACATTGTATTCACTGCATAGTGTTCTTCCTTGATAAGGCGAAGATACTCTGCATTGTACTTTTCATCACCGCTCATATGGTAAGCAACCTTGAGGAAGCAAAGCATCTCAAGCGAATTGATGCCACGCTCCCAATACCAGCGGTCGCTTCTGTTGAGGTCGTTTGGATTCCAGTTTGCCCACGTTGTCGGCAAGCCGTCAGCATCGCAAAGACGATAGTCGTGAGAAAGGATATGGTCAACAATAGCACAGATTGCATCGCTGATTTCCTTTTTCTCTTCCTCGGTTGCACAGAAATCAAAGTAACATGAGGATGCGGCAAAGTGACCTACCATTTCGTCACTGGAGGTTTCACCCTTCCACTCAAGCTCACTTATATGGTCGCTTGTACGGTGCCACTCGGGATGACCGTTGCCGTATCTTGTTTCGCCGGGACGGCGGATTGCACGTGCGGTAAAACCGGGGATACCGGTAATTTTCATAAGATGAAGCAGGGCCTTCATTGAACGGCGGGAGATATCAAGTGCCTCCTGCTCGCCCGTTACTGCGTAGCGGAAAGCCTGAGAAATAAGGTAACTGCCTGTCCACAAACCGTCGTTATCTGAAATCTCAACGTGACCTGTGCTGAAATCGTAATCATTATCAACAAAGCGGTTAGTAACAAAGCCGATATCGCGCACGTTATATTTTTCTGTCATCTGCTCATAATGTCTTGCCTTATCAGCAAGAGTCATTGTGAGAGTTTCGATATAAGAAATACCGCTCTTTGTGCCGACAATAATTGTATTGCCGTCGGCATTTTCGGCTATTGCCGTAACTTCACTGTCGGGAAGCCAATAGCCCTTAACATAGAAGTGTCGTTTTGCACCGTCATAAATCATAATACCGATATCTGTACCGACATAGCGTTTGCCGCTCTTGCCAAAAAGAATCTTCTTTACATTATAGCTGCAAAGTGAATTAACGTCTTTCTTTGAAACCCAATGATTACGGGAATCGTAAACAAATACACCGTCCTTTGTGCCGACCCAGAGCATACCGAATTTGTCGGCAGCTACAGCCTGCACCTCGGTTTCAGGAATATCGGATGTTTCAGAATTTATTGAAAACCAACGAAGACGCTTGCCGAATGCCGTCATAAGGCTGTTGCCTGCAGCGACATAAACCTCACCGTCACCGAAAGCTGACATATCAAGCGGAGTTGCACCGTCGTTTGAATGCCAGAGAACAAACTCACCATCGTATCTGTAGAGATTGTTTTTTGTAATAAGGCGGAGATTGCCTGAATGGTCCTGAGAGATTGAAACTATCTCACTGTCAAGCTCCTGCTTGTTTTTACCGTCGGCTGTACAGACGGTGTTGCCGCTGCCGACCCAGAGTTTGCCTTCACTATCGGTAAAAAGCACCTGAACTGCATCGGTAAAAGCTTCGACCGGAATAAAGCTGCCGTTTTCGAGTACAGCTGCACCCTTATCGGTACCGACCCACGCTCTTCCGTCACTGTCAAATGCAGCAGAAAGTATATTATCGGAGGGAAGTCCGTTTCTGGTAGTATAAATAGTTCTCTTGTCCTGCTTGAACGGTTTGTACGTAACAGTTGCCATTGCTTAACATCTCCATTCGTTTTTAATTTTGAAAAAAGGCAGGAACGAACCTACGCTCCTGCCTTTTGGATAGATTAATTATTCAGCGTCTTCAGCTGCTGCTTCTTCAGCAACCTCAGCTGCTTCTTCTGTAGCCTCTTCTGCTGCGGGCTCGATGAGCGCACGGATAGAAAGGCTTACGCGCTTCTTGTCGAAGTCGATCTCTGTAACTTTAACGTCAACAACATCACCGATTGAAAGAACATCTTCGGGCTTGTTGATGCGGCGGTCAGCAATCTGAGAAATGTGGATAAGACCATCGATGCCGGGGATAACGTTTGCGAAAGCACCGAATGTTGTCATACCGACAACTGTTGCCTTGCATACTGTATCAACGGGATAGTCACGGCGCATAATCTCCCAGGGATTGTCCTCAACCTTCTTGTAGCCGAGAGAAATCTTCTTGTTCTCTGCATCAAGCTTCTTGATGTAAACTTCGACAGTATCGCCGACGTTGACAACCTCTGGAGGATGCTTGATGCGCTTCCAGCTGAGCTCGGAAATGTGAACCATACCGTCAACACCGCCGATATCAACGAATGCACCGTAGCTTGTGAGAGACTTAACTGTACCTGTGTAAACGTTGCCCTCAGCTGCGTTGTCCCAGAATGCCTTTGAAAGCTCCTTACGAGCCTCACGGAGAACAACGCGTACGGAACCAACTGCACGCTTGCGCTGCTTGTTTACGTCGATAACCTTGAACTGAACCTTCTGCTTGAGAAGAGTCTCAAGAGGCTCGTCCTTGGAAAGGCCTGTGTGTGAACCGGGGATAAATACGCGGGAACCCTTACAAGCAACAAGTACGCCGCCGTTGGGGATAACCTCAAATACTGTACCCTCGAGAACTTCACCGCTCTCGTTAGCTTCACAGATATCGTTCCATGCTTTTGAAGCATCAAGACGACGCTTTGAAAGCATCATTGTGCCCTCTGCATCGTTTGTTTTCATAATGATGAGCTCAAGCTCGTCGCCGATTTTGAGTTCCTTGGACGGGTCAGCTGTAGGATCGTTGCTGTACTCGTCAATCGGAACGTAGCCTGTCTGCTTGCGGCCGATGTCCACCTGAATTTCACTCGGGGAAATGCCAACAACGATACCACGAACCTTCTGGTCGGTGCTCATGCTTTTGAGTGACTCCTCCATAAGTGCCTCGAAGGACTCCTCTGCAGCTTCTGCGACTGCTGTCGCTTCCTGACCAGCTGCCTGAGCAGTTACCTGCTCCTTTTCAGCCTCAAGAGCGTCATTCTCGAGCTGAACATTTTCAATTACATTTTCAGACATGGTTTGTAGTACCTCCTTTATTATACCGGCAGGAGTGGAAGCTCCTGCAGTAACGCCAACGCAGGTGCAGCCGCTTAAATCGAGCTGCCTTACTTCGTCTGCCGTTTCGACAAGGTAAGTAGGACAGTTAGGCTCACAGACAGCTTTAAGCTTTGCTGTATTGGAGCTCTGGCGGCCGCCGATAATAATCATTGCGTCACTTGTGAGAGACAGCTCATACGCTTCTTGCTGTCTTTCTTGTGTCGCACAGCATATTGTATCAAAAATATTTGCATTTGTATAGAGTTTTTTTATCTTTTTTTCGCACAAATTCCATTCTTTTGTGCTGAAAGTAGTCTGAGCAACAACTAATATTTCTTTTTCGAATAAATAAGGTTTTTCTTCTGCAATTTTCTCAAGCTCATCACTGTCCGAAAACACGATGCATTCAACCTTACAGTGGCCTACTATACCCTGCACCTCGGGATGTTTTGCATCGCCTGCAACGAGGACAGCGGTATTTTCATTCACTTTATCCGAAACAAGTCTGTGGATTTTTTTGACAAAAGGACAGGTAGCGTTACAGCACTCGATATCCATTGAGCTTATTTCTTCTTCAACAGCGGCAGTAACACCGTGGGCACGCACAACAAGGGTTTCGCCCTGATTTGCCTGAGACGGCTCATCAATTATTCTGGTGCCCCTTGATTCAAGGTCTGCTATAACCTGCGGATTATGGATAAGCGGACCGAGCGTACACACACGCTTGCCTTCGTCGAGCATAGAATAGACAAGGTCAACCGCTCTGTTTACACCAAAGCAGAAGCCTGCTGTTTTTGCAAGTTTTATTTGCAATGTCCTTCCTCCCAGAGGTCGACAATTTTACCCATAACCTTATCGGTAGCTTCACGAAGCTCACGTGTGCCGCCCTCTTCGGTGATGCCGAGATCTTCGTACTTTATAAGCTCGCCGTAACGAACGGTAATCTTACGGAAAAGACCGCCTTTTTTCTCGCAGTAAACAGATGCGGGAAGGATGTCTGCCTTGGTCTGTCTTGCGATAAGAGCAACGCCGGCCTTTGCCTTCTGGGGCTTGAGATCCTTGGAGCGTGTACCCTCGGGGAAAATGCCGAGAACATGACCGTTATTGATAAGGTCTATAGCATAGTTGACTGAAGATTTATCACTTCTGTTACGGTTTACGGGGAAGGCATTGAGATGTGTAAGGAACCATGCGGCAAGCTTGCTTGACTTGAAAGCCTCTTCCTTTGCCATAAAGTGAATGGGACGGGGGAAGTAAGCAAGAAGCACTGCGGGATCAACAAAATGGATGTGGTTGCAGGCAAGGATGAAAGAGCCGTCCTTCGGAACGTTCTCGAGACCTTCATGCTTTATTCTAAGAGCAAGTCTGAGAATAAACTTGCAGGGACCTTTTACGGCGTTATAGTATTTTCTGTCACGTACTACTGAATAATCAAAAAGCATTTTATATATTCTCCTTCACAATTTTATTGAGTGTTTCAAGAACCTGATCAAGATTCATATCGGATGTATCGACAAGCACGGCATCATCAGCCTGCTTGAGAGGAGCAATCGCTCTGTGCGAATCCTGGTAATCACGCTGAATCATTTCTTCCAGCACCTGATTGTAGTCAGCCTGCATACCCTTGGCAAGCAGCTCATCGTATCTGCGTTTTGCTCTCACCTCGGCAGATGCTGTAAGGAATATCTTGACCTGAGCATTAGGAAGCACGACAGTGCCTATATCTCTGCCATCCATAATGCAGTTATTCTTTGCGGCAATATCACGCTGAAGGTCAAAAAGGAACTCTCTGACTGCAGGAATAGCAGAAACATTTGATGCCGCCATTGAAGCCTCAGGTGTGCGTATTGCAACGGAAACATCCTCTTCACCAAGGAACACACGCTGTTCACCGTCAACAAATCGAAGGCTTACATCAGCACCATCAAGTGTTGCACCGACCTGCTCTGCATTTTTTGTATCGGCACCGTTTCTCATCGCGTTTACACCTACCGCACGGTAGAGTGCACCGGTATCGACATATATGTAGCCGAGCTTTGAAGCAAGGCTTCTTGCGATTGTACTTTTACCTGCACCTGCAGGGCCGTCAATTGCTATATTAATCATTTAATTTACCTCCTGTTTCAGAAGTTGTTTCCTGCGGCATAGCCTGTAGAAAACGCAATCTGCAAATTAAAGCCGCCCGTATATGCATCGACATCGAGCACCTCGCCTGCAAAAGCAAGGTTAGGTACAAGCTTTGATTTCATCGTTTTCGGGTCAACCTCACTGACTTTTACGCCGCCCGATGTAATAATAGCCTCGTCAAGCGGACGGAAGCCCGTAACGGTCACCTTGAAATCCTTAAGCAGATCAACAAGTCCTGCACGCTGCTCCCTTGTAATCTGGTTAGTTTTGGTTGAAGCCTTGATACCTGAAAGAGAAGCAATTACGGGAATGAGCTTACGTGGAAGAAGCAGACCGAGCGAATTGACATAATCTTTGTTTGCATTCTCCGTAAAGTCTTTTATTACTCTCTTGTCAAGCTGCTCGTGAGTGAGAGCGGGCTTGAGGTCGATATGAATTACATATTTTTCTCTCTGCATATCACGCATATGCGAGCTTGCACTGAGAATAATCGGACCCGATACACCGTAATGAGTAAATATCATTTCACCGAAATCTTCGTAGACGGTGCGATACTTCTGAGTATCCTCAACACGGATTGCTACGTTACGCAGTGACAAGCCCTGAAGCTGTGAGCAGAAGCCCTCGTGAGCCTCAAGAGGTACAAGTGACGGCTTGAGCTGAGTTACGGTATGGCCTGCCTGAGCGGCAAGCTCATATCCGTCACCGGTAGAGCCTGTGCCGGGATATGATTTACCGCCTGTTGCAACAATAACACCTGCACAGCCTATTGTTTCACCGTCTTCGGTCTTGACTGCGGTAACTTCGCCGTTTTCTATTACAAGCCCGGTTGCTCTGCCCTTGCGGAATTTTACACCTGCTTTTTTTGCGGCACCGTAGAGAGCATCGACGATATCAAGCGATGAATCGGAAACAGGAAAAACACGGTTGCCTCTTTCAATCTTAAGCGGCACACCCTGATCCTCGAAGAAGTCCATAGTATCCTGCGGCATAAAAGAAGAAAAGGCACTGTAAAGAAACCTGCCGTTGACAGGTACAGCCGCTATAAGGTCGTTGAGAAGATTGGTTGCATTGGTAACGTTACATCTGCCCTTACCGGTAATAACAATTTTTCTGCCGGGGCGGTCGTTACGCTCAAGCATTGTGACACTGTTACCGTTTGAGGCTGCCTGAATTGCCGCCATCATACCCGCGGCACCAGCACCGATAACAATTATTTGGTTTGTCATTCTTCAGGTCTCGCCTCCTGTTTATCGTATACGTTATATTCATCCCATATTTTTTCAAGCTCGCTGAGATTATCGTAAACCTCACTGCGTCGGTTAAAGGTTGCGGCAACAATAAGCGCATTAATAAGGCTCAACGGTGCAACAAGTGAATCGACAAAAGATGCCATAGTACTGCGTGCAAGCAGAAGATAATCGGCAAACTGAGCAATCGGTGACAGCTCACTGTCGGTGATTGAGATAATCTTCGCCTTTTTATCGTGAATAAAGCGAAGTGCACTTATCGTCTGATTTGAATAACGGGGAAAGCTGATTGCAATACAGATATCCCTTTCATCTATGCGGAATATCTGCTCAAAAACTTCACTCGCTCTTGCACTGTCCACAAGAACAACGTTTTCGTAAACGGGTCTGAAATAAAACGCAAGGAAGTTTGCAAGCGTTGCGGCACTGCGTACACCGAGTATATATATAGTTCTTGCTTTGTTTATGGCTTCAACAGCACCGTTGAAATTATCTTTTGAAGTCTGCTCAAGTGTAGCCTTTATCATTGAAGCATCGGCAGAAAGTACTGTTTCAAGAATCTCGTCATGCCCGATACGTACGCTTGCACTCTCCATTCGCTGTACGCTGGTGAGCTTGCTGCGTATAAGCTCCTGCAGATCATTCTGAAAAGACGGATATCCTTCAAAGCCGAGCTCGGTTGCAAAACGTACAACCGTACTTTCACTGACACCTACGGTTTCACCAAGGCGTGCGGCAGTCATAAAAGCGGCTTTATCATAGTTTTCCATAATATAGTCGGCAATTTTTTTCTGACCTTTTGAAAACTTTGAATAAAGTGCATCTATTTTATTGAGAATTGACTTTGTCATAGTTCAGTCGCTTTCTTTACTTAATTAATTACATATTATATAACCATATAATTATACTATTCCGGAGTGAAAGATGTCAACCGTTTTGCAGGATTTGTTTCATTTTCATACTTTTTGAAAGAGTAATGAATATGGTTTTGAAAAAAATATTTTCACCACAGCTTAGTTAAAATTTCTTGCAATACCCGAATGTGCGTGAGATATTACATTTCAGACAGATTGGATTGCTGTTTTAAAAAGTATACAATAAAAGCACCTCTCTCCTGATATGCGGAGAGAGGTGAATTCAGCTTTTAAAATCAGCCTTTTTTATTCTTATTTTTCTTATCTTTCTTAGCCTTGTCGTACGCCTTGCGTTCTTCCGCAAGCTTACGTTGTCTTTCCTCTTCCTCAGCTGCTTTCTTTGCATTAACCTTATCAATTTTCATTTTAACGGGCACAGCGGCAATAATCGCAACAAGCAGCAGAATACCGCCGATAACAAACATACACTGACCGAAAATCGGGTAGCAGATACCGCAGACCTTACACTTGGCGTACATAATACCTTTACCTTCTACCCAACGGGGAACAGAAAACTCAAGCACGTCGCTGTAATCGGAATAAAGTGTTTTATCTTTAAGATACGCAACGTATCTTACTCTGATTTTCATTTCCGAAACATCTTCGACATCAGCAGCATCAAGATATACGGCTTTGGTTTCGTTTGCGTAATGGCTTGACGAAACTGAAAAATTAACACTTTCCCACGTACCGTTGCCCCTGTCAATATCAACAAGCATCGAAATGTATGTAGGTTCCTGAGTGGAAAGCCATGCCTCAGCTTTTTTTATGCTTTCAGGAGTTTTTACATCAAAAGCAAGGTAAGGCATTTCATTTTCATGATATGCTATATGAGCATTATAAATTTCCGGAGCTTCGAGCTCAGCAGGAGCTTTACCGAAATCTTTATTACGCTCTACTTTTACAATCTCACTCCACTCTGAAGTAATAATCTGAGCAGCACGGACTGTATACGTCATAGAAGTTCTCATTCTGAACTCGAGAGTATGATTATCAAGATCAAATACATTTCTTCCGTCTTTATCTTTTTTGGCAAGAGCGCCTGCATTTTTTATATCACTTTCATTAATCAGATAAAGCAGATCAAAAGTTCTTACCGTATCACCTGACGGAACATTACCGCCATACTTTGCGGCAGTAGGTGTAGTCTCCCAGATTTCGTCGGCATGCCATTCACCACCGTCAATACGGTAGTCAATCTGTACATATGTTGACGCATTTGTATAGCCGTATTTCTGCTGACTTTCTTCATTGCTCATACCGGTCATAGCGGCATACTCATCCGTAAACATACAGCTTATACTGACTCGCTCTGCAACGGTGTCATCATAAACCTTATATACGATACCGTACGGCGCATCAATTTCTGTAAGTTCGACCGTTGCGTTGGCTGTAATTGCCGACAATGAAATTACAACCAGTGCCAGAATCAGTGCCAGATATTTTTTAACCATAAAAACCTCCGAATATAAAAACAAACTGGATACTATTATATAATAAACTTTTTCTGCTATAATTTCAAGTGGGAATTCAACACATTTGTTTGACTATGCTCTTTTTGTGATATATAATGGTATAAAATATTTATTATAATGGAGATTTGTATGGGAATTCTGCTTTGCCCCGTATGCAAAAGTGAATTAAAACAACAAGGCCGTTCTTTTGTATGTGAAAAAGGGCACTGCTTTGATATAGCCAAAGAAGGTTACGTCAACCTGTTAACCGGAAGCAAATCAGGTGACCTTACAGGTGACAACAAGGATATGGCACGCTCACGCAAAGCTTTCCTTGACAAAGGATATTTCGGCAGTTTATCCGACGCACTGTGCGATATAATAAAAAGTATTCACGCCAAAAATGTTCTTGACATATGCTGCGGTGAAGGCTATTATGCAGAAGAAATTGCAAATAAACTCAACTGCTCCGTTTACGGGTTTGACCTTTCAAAAGAGATGATACGTCTTGCCGCAAAAAGAAAAAGCAAGGCTGAGTTTTTCGTAGCAAATATGTCAGGCATCCCGATTGCCGACAACAGCATCGACTGTGCAATTCACCTTTTCGCTCCGTTTTGCGAAAGAGAATTTCTGCGTGTAATCAAACCCGGAGGTTACCTTATAAGTGTATGCCCCGGTGCAAAACACCTATGGGAAATGAAAGCTGCTGTTTACGAAAAGCCTTACGAAAACGAAGAGGATTCACCCGTGCTGCCGGGATTTTCGCTTGATAAAGCCGTCAACGCCGGCAATCATATTACATTAGCTGACAAACGTGATATAGAAGCACTTTTCAAGATGACACCGTATTATTATCACACCTCCGCACAAGATAAAGAAAAACTACTGTCACTTGATACGCTTACTACACGTGTCGACTTTTACATCAGAATTTACCGCAAGGATTAAAGGCTATGAAAAAAAGAAAAAACGAAATTGATATGTGCAACGGGCCATTGTTTGGCAAGGTACTGATTTTTTCGTTACCGCTGATGCTTTCAGGCATATTACAGCTGCTGTACAATGCTGCCGACGTCGCAGTTGTAGGCAGGTTTGCAGGAAGTCAGTCACTGGCGGCAGTAGGCTCTACCGGCTCGCTGATAAACCTGATGACCAATCTGTTTATCGGCCTTAGTGTAGGTGCAAGCGTTGTTGTTGCGCGCAACCTCGGTGCTCACAACTTTCGTAAAGCACACGACGCAGTACACACCGCTATAGCGATAAGCCTTGTTGCAGGAACCGTCACACTTGCAATAGGAGCCAGCCTTTCAAAAGTTTTCCTCTCCCTGATGGATACGCCTGACGACGTAATAGACCTCGCAACGCTTTATATGCGGATTTATTTTGTAGGTATGCCCGGCCTTATGGTATACAATTTCGGTGCCTCGATACTGCGTGCTATGGGTGATACCGTTCGTCCGCTATGGTTTCTTACTATATCGGGTCTTGTAAACGTACTGCTCAACCTGATGTTTGTATGCGTATTCCATATGGACGTAGCAGGCGTTGCACTGGCAACTATCATATCGCAGTACATCTCCGCAATACTCGTTGTGATATGCTTACTAAAGCTTGACAACTGCTGTCATCTGAGCATAAAAGAGATTGCATTTCACAAAACGGAAGTTGCCGAAATGCTAAAAGTCGGTCTTCCTGCAGGCGTGCAGAGTTCTCTGTTCTCTGTTTCGAACGTACTGATTCAGTCATCAATTAACTCATTCGGTTCAACAGTTATGGCAGGTAACGCTGCCGCAAGCAATATAGAAGGCTTTACTTATATTGCTATGAACTCGGTATACCAGGCGTCACTGACGTTCACAAGCCAGAATGTCGGTGCTAAAAAGCCCGAAAGAATTTCACGGGTTGCCGTTGTATCTCTGTTCATTGTAACAGCAGTAGGTCTAGTGCTCGGCAGCCTTTCCTGTTTCTTCGGCGAAGCACTGCTGAAGATTTATTCAACGGATGCCGCTATCATTCCGTACGGAATGGTCAGACTGCGATACATCTGCCTGCCATATTTCCTTTGCGGTGTAATGGAAGTATTTGTCGGTTTGCTCAGAGGTATGAACTGCTCTACAATTCCGATGATCGTTTCGATATTCGGCTCGTGTGTTTTCAGGGTATTGTGGGTTTATACAGCCTTCCGTGCTTACCCGACACAGGAAACACTGTACATCGCCTATATTATATCGTGGGCACTTTGCTCGGCAATACATTTTATATGTTATTTAATAATCAAAAAACGGATAACAAAAAAATTGAATGCAGAAAAACTGCTTACTGCATAAAAAACCGCAGAGTTGAAACAACTCTGCGGTTTTAATATTTATAGAATTTATCAGTCAGCCTGACGTGTGTAAACTGTTGTTGTATCGAAGATACCGCCTGTTGCGGTGAGTGTATCCTCCTCAACTGTAACGTTGAACACAGTATCTTTAGAAAGGCCTAAAGGAAGAGAATAGGTAATTGTAACCTGATTTGTTTCGTTGTTGACGGTATATGTACCGTTGAAAGAAACAGAGCCTATGAAAGGAATTGTTCCGCTTAACGTGCCATCTTCACGGAAAGTAAGCTGGCTGTTATCTGTTGTCCATGTACCAACAATTTCTTTGTCAAGCTTTGGAGCAAACATCTTGTCACAGCCTGCAAAGCCTGCACCGACACAAGCAAGAACAGCAAGAACAAGAGCGATTGACAGTATTTTTCTCATAATGAACACTCTCCTTTTATTTTTCACTTGTTGTATCTTGCGAATCATCTCCACGAGACGAAGATGAGGAATCGCCGTAACCGTAACCGTAGCCGTATTGACCATAACCGTAGCGGCCATAGCCGCCATATCCGTAACCGTAGCCGTACTTATACTTACTGTAAGCACCGCGCACACCGTCCGAAGCAACGTTGTTGAATACACAGCCGATAAGCTCAGCCTTGTTTGATGTGATATCCTCAATAACGCTGCGAATTCTTGCACAGGCTGAGAAATTCTCACGTACAACAAGAATAGCCGCATCTGCAAAGTTGGAAAGGATATTCGCATCTGTAACAACTGCAGCGGGAGCAGTATCGATAATTACATAATCAAACTCTTCTCTTGCAGCTTTGATTACCTTGTGCATCTGCTGAGAAGAAAGAATCTCGGTAGGCTCATCGTTTGCGTGAGCAGTAGTAAGAATAAAGAGCTTGTGTTTTTCGACAAACTTTATAGCATCGCTGAGCTCAGTCTTACCGCTGATAACTGAAGCAAGATCATATTCAGGGCTGACATTAAGGTTGAGGAACTTACTTACAGCGGGCTTACGAAGGTCGGCGTCGATAACAAGAACAGACTTACCGTTCTGAGCAAGGCTAAGTGCAAGGTTCATAGAGAACGTTGTCTTACCCTCGTTTTCGCCGGCACTTGTAACAAGAATAACCTTGTGTGATTTTCTCGCACAGAATGTTTCAACCTTGGTACGTATCGCTTTATAAGACTCAATAAACGAGAAGCCGAGCGTTCTGTCGGTAATAAGAAGACGGCTGCCCTTATTCTTCTTTTTGCTTTTGGTTTTTACGCTGGCAACAGTACCGATAAGGTTGGATTCAAGCTTCATCTGGATATCTTCAACAGTCTGAACCGTATCACGAACGGCATTGGTAATTATAACTGCAATAAATGCTATAGCAAAGCCGACAATCGCACCGATTACAGAAAAGCGCATTGCAGACTGACTTGCATCGGGTGTGACAGGCTTATACGGCTCCTCATACATCTGGAGTGTTGCATTAGGATAAGCGTAATTTACAACCTCCTGATAACATTTTGCAAAACCTGAAGCGATACCGTATGAACGTGCAGGGTCAGTAGTTGTAATACGGATAATAATAATATTGGTATCTGCCTGATTGTGTACTGTCATACTCTTGCTTATTTCCTCGGCAGTAATCTCAAAACCGCAACTTTCTACAACACGCTGGAGCATTGTTCTGCCCTGAAGAATATATTTGAACGTATTAGCCATCTGAACTGAGCTGGTAATATCACCGGAGGACACAACGTTACTTGCCTCTTGGTTATATGTGGTAAAGCTCATATCCGACGAATACGTCGGTGTTGTAGTTACAACAGCAACACCTAAACCGAGAGCAGCCATAACAACAGCAGAAACAACAAGCAACCACCATTTTTTAAGCACGGTTTCAAGAAGATAAATAATATTTATTTCAACGCCCTTAGGTGCTGACGTACTGTTGACATTAGAGTTCAAAATAATCTTCCTTTCTTAAAATCATAATACAGCTTATTAATCGTATACTCCGCTTTTATATCTGAAATACGACGGATTTGTTTCCTGTAAATCGTCTTCGTTATTATAGGCACAGATAAACAGGTATGCACAGCACAGTGTCATATGAATATAAACCTGATAGTAACTGACAAGACCGTATTCGCATACCATAATAACAGCAACCCATACAAGCATAAGTTTAACCAGAGAGCCTGAACTTTTTTGCCATATTTTTAAAAGCGAAAAGCCAAGATAAAAATAGTATCCGTAAAAAGCTACGAAGCCTACAATTCCGAGGTCGGCCAGAATCTCATAATAATTGTTATGTGCATAAGTCGCAATACCTACACGCTGACCTATTTTGACAATAAAGTTATTGATTCCGTAACCTAAAACAGGTTTTTCGAAGAACATATCTCGGGCATAACCAATAAATGCCTGACGCAGTGCCATACTGTAATCGCCGCCGTCTTCAACCAAATAATTGAACATAGATTCCATACGGATACCTATTGCTGAATAAAGCTCCGGCACAGACAATATAAGATAAACCACAAATAGTGCAAAGGCGATAACCGTAAGAATACGCCATATCAGGTTACGTCGTTGTGATTTCAACAGTATCAGTATCATTATACCGGCGACAGATGCTAAAAGTGATTTTCTGGAGCCTGTAAAAAAGACCATAAACATCTGCAGAAATACAAATATATAGTACTGCTTTTCCCGGCAGTAAAAAGCAAAATAGAATGAAACCAGAACGCAGATTGTAAATATCATGCCTATTGTGTTCGGATTCAGTGTTGTTGCAGCATAACCCAAGCCACCGCTGAGCCAGTTATCGACAGGGGTTTTCAACAGTATAAAAACAAGTGCATATATACCTGCCCACGAAAACATACGCACGCATTTGAGAAGTCCCGTACGTGTTGCATAGTTCTGAGACATACAGAAGGTTATTACCGTACTCTGCAGCATCTTCGACATAACAAGCATACTGTTATCAGGATACTCTGCCCACAGTGATGAGGCAAACGACAGCAATGTGAATCCGCCAAACCAAAGAGTGAACGAAGGCATAATAAAAGAACCCTTTGATTTGAAAAGCAACATCAGCTTGACAAATGTAACACCCAAAAAGAGAAAGAAAGCAAAATAGTAAAAATAGTTGACACCCTCACCTGCAGAAGGTGTTGCAAACTGAGAACACAGCAGCAGAAAAAAGCCTGTGTCAACAAAAAAATCCAAACCCGGCTTTTCTTTACCTATTCTTAAAATACCATTCTTGTACGAAAACATAAGGCTCCTTATTTTTTATCGCTCATAGAATTCTTGGCAATCTTACGGTTACGTATAAACTGAATTGACTCTTTTATAACATTTGAAGGAGATACAACAGCCGTCCTGACAGCATAGCCTATTGAGTTAAACGGTTTACCGCTGCGCATATACGCTACCGACAGCACTGCATAGTGCCTGAATCTGACATATCGGCGTTCTCTTGACGTTAAAAGGTCAAACTTTGTCTTTTTAAGGTGATAGAGTGATTTTTCACCGTCGATTTTATTTCTACCGACTGATATTCTGCCTTCATTATGAATGTACTGAATAATATAAGAAACGGGCAGATACCCGGTCTTCGCACCGTGCTCAAGCATATCCCACATAAGCATAAAATCCTGTCCCATGGGAACGGCACGAAAGCCGTCAGTCGAAAGAATAAAGCTGCGCTTTATCATAAAAGTAGAGGTAGGACATAGAGAGTGAAGAATATGCTGACGGAAAAGTGCTTCGTTGTTGCAATCGTCAACATATGAGTGACGGCGGTACTCAACCAGCTTACCGTCGGCACTGTGAATAAATACATCCGTAAAGCTCATATCAAGATTATTTGCAAGCATAAAAGAAAGCTGTGTATCCACCTTCTCAGGCAGATAGACATCGTCATCGTCAAGGAAAGTAACATACTCGCCTGTTGCTGCGGCAATACCTGCATTTCGTGCCGGACCGCCGCCAAGTGATCTTTCATTCTGGATATATATAACATTGTCGTACTGTTTATAGTTTTCCATAAGAGCCTGTGTGTCGGCTCTGGCAGGACTGTCGGGAGAGTTATCGTCAACAACAACAATCTCTGTATCGTGGTACGTCTGTGCCAACAGAGAATCTATAGTGCGACCGAGAAAATGCGGCCTGTTGTGTGTAGGAACAATAACACTGACCTTAACTGACACCCGTACCACCCCCAATTTTAAAATACTTCGACATATTATAGCATATAAAATCGGATTTGTACACCTTTTATTTTACTTTTATATATATATTTATTTTAATGTTACTTTTAAAATATTTCAATATAAACAGACAGAAAAACACTCACACCTGATAATACCACATCGACTCCCACAGATAATGCTTGTGCATATCTGTGGGAGTCTGCTTTTATTATATCTTATAATTTCTTCCAAAGTTCTTTGCCGGTCTTTTTAACAAAACACAGGTCATGAAATGATTTATTATACAGTACCGGTAATCGTGAGAGTACTTACACCGGGTGTTGTAATCCATACGCCCGTTGCCGGGTCCTGAGTATACGTTGCTGCAGGTACTGTGATAACACCTGCAACACTTGCAAACACACCGGTTGTTTCGTCATAAGTGTACTCTGCAGGCTCAGTCCAGGTTCCACCGTTGAAAGAAACAGCAAGGTTTGAAAGCACGGGATTGAACGTATCGGTTATAACAGCAAGATCTTCTGCTGTTGCAGGTGTATTACCTGTGTTCTGAATCACAAAAGTATAGGTGAGTGTACCGTTTTCAGTTACCGGTACGGGACTGATGGACTTAGTCACTGAAAGCTCGGGCTCTGATTCGGCGGTAACCGTTTCTTCGGCAGCAACCGGTGTGATACCGCCTCCGCTTAAAGTAACCGTATTTGTGATTTCAGCACCTGTTTCAAGCGGTGCGTAACGGTTTGTACTCACCTCGTAAACGACGGTTGCGTTTCCGTTTGCAGGCACACTTATGCCGCTGAAAACAAGGTTTGTACCGCTTGCAGTAACTGCAGGAGCAGGCTGAAGGATGCCGTTGATATAATAGTTTACAGTACCTTCATTATAAGTGAGTGGTATAAGTGTACTCGTATCGAAAATATACGCACCAAGGTCATCGGTAAGAGTGAGTGCGTTAAAAGGTGTAGCACCCGAGTTTACAACCGATATGACATAGGTCAGGTTGCCGTCTGCACCGTATTCGTCACCGACAGCAGTTTTTGTAACGGAGAGTACTTCAAGTATCTCGCCGACAGCTTTATTTGAGTTTATCACAGAATCGTTATAAGCGAGCTGTGCCTGATTGGTAAACTGTGCCAAAACTGATCATCTCCAATAAAAAATTGAGCTTTCGCTCTTTTTATACCATGACAGCTTGTCGCTTTTTGTGATTTGTTTGTACGCTTGACTATTTGTGTGTTATAAAATATAATTATTAGTTAGATTAATACTATGTATCCTTGTTTGGAGGCGATACAGTGCTCAAGAAAACTCTTATTGCAAAAACAGATGCTGCGGCTGACAAATCGCAGATTTATATCGGCAAAGGCTGGAGGGTTACATACCTCACAACGCGTCTTATAAGATTTGAAACGGGTAAATTCACCGATTTACCGAGTGTTGCAGTATGGTTCAGACGCTTTGAAAGCGGCAATATGAAGGTAACAGAAAAAGGCTCGGTTATTACAATAGAAACCGACGAAGCAATCTTTACCGTCAAAAGCCTGAAACCTTACGGCGTGTATTTCAAAGACACCAAAAACACAGAGATTTTTGCAAAGCAGAAAAACCTCAGAGGCACCTGCCGTACTCTCGATATGTCAAACGGCAAAGCAAAGCTCGGTGAAGGATTTATAACCGAAAGCGGTGCTTATCTGTTCGATGACAGCGATTCTTTGCTGATCGACGAAAACGGCAGATTTGTAAAGCGTGAAGATGGCGGCAAGGATTTTTATCTTTTCGCCTACGGCAAAAACTACCGCGAAACAATCAACGCTTTTTATAACATTTCTTCCCGTGTTCCGATGATTCCCCGTTTTGCTCTCGGCGTATGGTGGAGCAGATACCACGCATACACACAGCAGGAATATCTCGACCTTATGCTTCGATTCAAGGATGAAGGTATTCCGCTTACGGTCGCAACAGTCGATATGGACTGGCACTGGGTAAAAATCAAAGATAGGTTCGGTATGAAGTACAACGGTTGGACGGGTTATTCCTGGAATACCGACCTTTTCCCTGATTACAAGGCTTTTCTCAGAGAGCTTCACGAAATGAATCTTTCCGTAACGCTCAATCTCCACCCTGCTGACGGTTTCCGTGAGTATGAGGATATGTACGAGGATATGGCAAAGGCTGTGGGCATTGACCCTAAAACCAAAAAGCCCGTTGAATTCAGCTGCTCCGACGATGATTTCTGGAATGCATACTTTGATATCGGTCACAAGCCTTACGAGCGTGACGGTGTCGACTTCTGGTGGATTGACTGGCAACAAGGTAAGAAGAGCGATGCACAGGGACTTGACCCGCTTCTTGCGCTCAACCATTATCACTTCCTTGACAATGCAGAAAACGGCAAGCTGCCGCTCATACTCTCACGCTACAGCGGAGCAGGCTCTCACCGCTATCCGCTCGGCTTCTCAGGTGACACGCTCATAAGCTGGAAATCACTCGACTTCCAGCCCTACTTCACCGCAAATGCCGCAAACGCAGCATACACGTGGTGGAGTCACGATATAGGCGGTCACATGTTCGGCACACGAGATGACGAGCTTTATATCCGCTGGCTTCAGCTCGGTGTATTCTCACCGATTATGCGGCTTCATTCGAGCAACATGCTCGCCCTCGGCAAAGAGCCCTGGAAATACAGTGCAGAGGTATGCCGTGCCGCAAAGGAATGGCTCAGACTCCGTCACAGACTGATCCCCTATATCTATACAATGGATCACCGCACGCATTATGACGGTGTTGCACTTTGTGAGCCGATGTACTATTCCTACCCCGAAAACGAATCCGCATACAAAGTACCGAACCAGTTTATGTTCGGCTCCGAGCTTATGGTGTGCCCGATTACAAAACCCAACAGCAAAAAGATTCTTATGGGCAGCACAAAAGCGTGGATTCCTGAGGGCAGATGGACAGATATTTTCACACTTAAATCGTATACGGGTGAAAAGACACTTGATCTTTTCCGTGATACCGAAACTATGCCCGTGCTTGCAAAAGAAGGTGCGATCATTCCTATGTCAGCAGACGAAGGTAATTCCTCCGCAAACCCTGAAAGCTTTGAGATATGGGCTTTTTCCGGTAACGGTAAATTTGTTCTCAAAGAAGATGACGGCTCGGTTGACTTCAAAAATCATACAGCTTTAACCAAATTTGAAATCAGCTACAATAACGGTAAAGTCAGCTTTACGGTCAATGCCGCAGAGGGCGACACTGCCGTTATACCACAAAAGCGAAATTATAAAATCAGAGTGCGTGACCTGACGGTTGACGGCAAAGAGGTTGTATTTGAAATTAAGGACGCTGCAACAAATCAGGCACACACTGTAACGGCAGAAAATGCAAAACGCATTACGGGCGAGAGCAAGCATGAGCGTGCAATCCGCATATTCTCACGCTGGCAGGGCTTCTCACTCAAGAAAGAAATCTGCTGCCGACTTCTCGGTGCAGACGGTGACATTATGAAAAACTTAAGCAAACTGCCCCTGCCACACGATGTCAGGGAGGCAATCAACGAAGAATTGGAAAGTGAGTAAGAATGAGCAAACAGAAAAAACTACAAAACCGATTCAAGCTGTTATGTCAGCTTTTTACATCATTTGCAAAAATAGGCGTAATGACCTTCGGCGGCGGTCTTGCGATGCTGCCGATGCTTGAGCGTGAGCTTGTAGAAAACAAAAAATGGGTAACAACCGAAGAGATACTCGACTACTACGCTGTAGGTCAGTGTACGCCCGGTATCATCGCGGTAAATACGGCAACCTTTGTCGGCTACAAGCAGTCAAAGGTGCTCGGTGCAATCTTCTCAACCGCAGGTGTGGTATTCCCCTCGGTTGTAATAATTGCCGCTATTGCCGCAGTGCTCTCTAATTTTGCGGATATACCTGCAGTACAGCACGCATTTGCAGGTATCAGAATTGCAGTATGCGCACTTATTACCACAGCAGTAATCAAGCTTGCAAAAAGCAACGTCAAAAGCCTTGTGCAAATTATAATTGCCGTTGCCGCCTTTGTTATAATTGCAGTTTTCGGAGCAAGCCCCGTTGCAGTTGTTATAGGCTCAGCGGTTGCAGGTCTTGTGCTCGGCAAATTCGGGCTTATCGGTAAGAAAAAGGAGGGTGAAAAGAAATGACATTAATTCTTAAAACCATTCTCACCCTCTGCTTTGAGTTTTTCAAAACAGGTCTGCTCGCTGTCGGCGGCGGTCTTGCTACCCTGCCCTTCCTGTCTGAAATGGCAAATAAATACCCCGGCTGGTTTACGCACGCTGAACTTGCCGATATGATTGCGGTTTCGGAATCCACACCGGGACCGATAGGTGTCAATATGGCAACCTACGTCGGATTCAGAGTTATGGGCGACTACGGTTTCGGCTGGAGTATTCTCGGCTCGGTGCTCGCTACGGTTTCACTAGTGCTTCCGTCGCTTATCATTGTCGTTATCATCGCAAAAATGATGAACAAGTATATGGCAAACAAGTTTGTGCAGTGGGCATTCGGCGGACTTCGCCCAGCAGTAACAGGTCTTATTGCCGCCGCAGGCTGGAGCGTTATCGAGCTTACTCTGCTCGACCTTACAAATTTCAGCCTTATGCGTTTCTGGGAAGCAGTCAACATCCCCGCAGTAATAATATTTGCTGTTATACTCTTCCTGACAATGTTCAAAAAAACAAAAAAGCTTCACCCGATTGTATTTATCGGTGTATGTGCAGTGATTGGTGTAGTGCTCAAGCTGTAAAAGATATATAGCAATCAATAAGGCAGGGGCAAGCCCCTGCCTTACTTTTTTATCGACATATATTTACAATTTTATTCTTGTAACCTGCTTTAATTTTGGCAATCATACCATTGGAAAAACTGATTATATAGTATATAATATTTACTTGTGATTTTAATAATAATTGGAGTTTGAATTATGGAGCGCAGAGAAATAAGAAATATCGCTATCATAGCTCACGTTGACCACGGCAAGACAACACTTGTTGACGAGCTTCTCAAACAGAGCGGCACATTCCGTGAAAACGAGCAGGTTGCCGACAGAGTTATGGACTCAAATGACCTTGAGCGCGAGAGAGGTATCACAATCCTTTCCAAAAACACATCCATCCACTATAAGAATACCAAAATCAATATCGTTGACACTCCCGGTCACGCTGACTTCGGCGGTGAGGTTGAACGTATACTGCTTATGGTCGACGGTGTACTTCTGCTCGTTGACGCATTTGAAGGCTGTATGCCGCAGACACGCTTCGTTCTTAAGAAAGCTCTCGGTCTTGGCAAGAAGGTACTTGTTGTTGTCAATAAAATTGACAGACCCGGTGCGAGACCCGACGAGGTGCTTGACGAAGTGCTTGATCTCTTCATCGAGCTTGGCGCAGATGATGAACAGCTTGAATTTCCCGTAGTATATGCAAGCGGACGTGACGGCTATTCCGCTCTCGACCCCGAAACACGCGAAGGCGATATGCGCCCCCTGCTTGATGCTATTCTCGATAACATCGATTCACCCAAGGGTGACCCCGAAGCTCCTCTTCAGATTCTTTTCTCATCACTTGAGTATGACGATTATGTAGGCAGAATCGGTGTAGGCAGAGTTGAACGAGGCAGAGTAAAGAAAAACCAGATTGTTACCCTCTGCAAAGCTGACGGCTCACAGAAAAACGAGCGTATTACAAGACTCTATCAGTTCGAGGGTCTCAAACGAGTAGAAGTAGAAGAAGCCGAAGCAGGCGACCTTATATGCGTATCGGGTATTCCCGAAATCAATATAGGCGAAACAGCCTGTGCGGTCGACTGCGTTGAGCCGCTTCCCTTTATCAAAATCGACGAACCTACAATCTCGATGAATTTCATCGTTAACGACAGCCCCTTTGCAGGTCAGGAAGGTAAATTCGTCACATCACGAAACATTCGTGACAGACTTTTTAAAGAGGTTGAAACCAACGTAAGTATGCGTGTTGAAGAAACCGACTCAACCGACACATTCAAGGTATCGGGCAGAGGCGAGCTTCACCTTTCAATATTAATAGAAACAATGAGAAGACAGGGCTACGAATTTCAGGTTTCTCGCCCTCAGGTAATTTTAAAACAGAAAAACGGAAAGACTTTAGAGCCGATAGAA
>JAZSEX010000030.1:0-41279 GCA_045531935.1 Acutalibacteraceae bacterium
AATAATAAATGGTATACAGATGTGGATTCAGTCACATTCTCTGCTCAAATCGGCGAAACAAAATATCTGTTCTACGGTGATAAAGAAGAGATAGAAAATTGGAGTCTGCCGATTTACGGATAGAAACAGGAACAGCCGTGAAAGGGAAATGGTGACAAATAAACAAAACAGCCTGCCGGGGTGATTGCCTCGGCAGGCTGTTTTATGTCTTGGCACAGCCCTCCGTGATTAAACGCATCTGTGAAAAAATCTGCAGTCACACGGAATACAGTAAATAAAATGAAAAATCGTGGCTTTTTATGGCTGTGCTTTTTCGTGAAATCGTTGATATATAGCCGTTTGTATGGGATAGGGCAAAAAAGAAAACCACTACGAAATTGTATCAAAATCGTAGTGGTTTCGTGGCTGGGACGGCTGGATTCGAACCAGCGAATGACAGAGTCAAAGTCTGTTGTCTTACCGCTTGACGACGCCCCAATATTCAGTTTTTATTCAAAAAATGCACAAAGCCGAGACGACTTTGTGCGCTTTTTGTTTTTATGGGGTGGACAATGGGAGTCGAACCCACGACCTCCAGGGCCACAACCTGGCACTCTAACCAACTGAGCTATGTCCACCATAAATGGCGCGCTGGAAGGGACTCGAACCCCTGGCCTACTGCTTAGAAGGCAGTTGCTCTATCCAGCTGAGCTACCAGCGCACAATGGAGCGGGTGATGGGAATCGAACCCACGCGACCAGCTTGGAAGGCTGGAATTCTACCATTGAACTACACCCGCATGATTGACAACCTTACACCCACAAAATTGACAACGGGAACATTTTAGCAAATTAAGTGCAGATTGTCAATACAATTTTAAATATTTTTATGCTTTTTTAGTTTTCGTAGTCAACTACACATCTGTCGGTGATTACAGAGTGAACAAATTCCTTTACTTTGAGGTGCTCGGGGTGCACCTGATATCCCTCCAGAGCCTCTTTGCTCTCAAACTTGCTGTAGAGGGCGAGGTCGTAACCCTTGGGGTTAAAGTTGAAGCCGACTTCTGCCGAAATAAGTCCGTCAACCTTGCCTACAAGAGCGGTGAGTATCTCTCTCATATGCTCCATATTAGCTTGCTTCTTTTCGTCATCTCTTACTTTCCAGAATACGATATGTGTAACCATAATTAATTATGCCTCCTTACTGATAATATGAACATATTAATTATATCATAATATATTTAGATTTGCAACGGATAGAGCAGGCAGCTGAATTATATTTACTGATAAAAAATGAACTCCTTCGCTTGTATGAAGGAGTTCATTGTATAAACTAAGTTTAGGCTTGTGTCTGAGCTGCAAACGCTTCTTCTTCCTTCTTGCCGATGTTGTAGATAAACTTCATAGCAAGGAAGGCGATAAGTGAACCGATTGCAAGCACGATAAAGTAAAGGTTCTTGACGTCTTCGCCGAAGCCATCGGGCTGAACAGCTGTTTCACCTTCAACAAAGCCGATTGCACCAAGACCGAGTGCAACAACAGCCTGACCGATGCCCTGAGCGAGCTTGCGGAAGAATGAGTAAATAGCGTAAAGCGAGCCTTCTTCGCTCTTGCCTGTTTTTCTGTAGCTGACTTCAATACAGTCTGCAACGATTGCCCAGACCGAAATCTGGAAGCCTGCATTACCGAGGTTAAGACCCATAAGGCATACGACGTAAACTATCATACCTGTTGAGTCGGGTGTAATCGGTACGAAAAGTGCAGCAATACCTGAAATTGCACCGACAAGCATTGTGGAAACGATAACGCTCTTTTTGCCGAATTTCTTTGTGAATTTGCCGATGAATATCATAAATATAATCATCGGTGCATAGCTGCCTACCATAGCGATACTGATTTTATCCGTATCGTGGAAGAAATACTGGAAAACCATATTGTTGAGTGCCATTGTGGAGTTGAAAAGAGCAACTGAAGCAACGGAAGCGATTGTTGCACCTACCATAGCACGGTTTGTGAAGAACGATTTTGTAGAGGATATCATTGCTTTGAAGCCTACTGCATTATCGCTTGAAGTGTGGTTAACACGCTCTGTAACAAGCTTTGTTGTACCCCAGAGTACAAACATAGCGATAACTGACAGTACGACTGCTACGGGAAGCAGAGTGCTGCCCTTGAGTGTCTGGATTTCTTCGCCTGCAGCGTTTGTTGTGGTGTTGTAAACAATACCGGGAAGTACTATCATAATTACGATAGCGGGAAGTGCGGCACCGATACTGCGGAAGGTTGAAAGCGAAACCTTCTGCTGCGGGTCGTCTGTGATAACCGAATGGAGAGAGCCGTAGGGGACATTTACCATTGTATAAGCGATTGACCACAGGCAGTATGAGCCGAGGCACCATGCATATTTGCCCCACTTTGAGAAACCCTGTACAGGAGCAAATATCATAACGTTGAATATAACAAGTGTAACTGCACCTATAAGAATCCAGGGCATATATTTACTCTTTTTACCTATTTTTTTGGTATCTACGAGGTTACCGATAACGATGTCGTTGATTGCGTCGAATACCTTGGAAAGAATAATAATGATTGCGTAAGCTTCTTCCGATACGCCGATATACTGCATATAGAAAAGCTGCATGAATGTTGCGACGAGCTGGAATGAGAATCCGCAGCCCATATCACCCATAGCGTAGCCGAGCTTATCTCGCCAGCCAAAGGGACGAAGTTCGTTTTTGGTGCTCATCTTCTTTACCTCCCGCGTATTATAGTCAGCTTAAATAAGCCGCTGTAATACACATATTTTTTATCATTATAGCTTAACATTAAAGAAAACACAATAGTTAATAAGTGTAAATAAATTTACATTCAAAAAAATCTTTTATTATTTTGGATAAAATAACAGAAAAGTAGTGACATTTCACAAAAAGCGTGTTATAATTCTGTGAGTTTATACTATTTTTATTCTGTTTGGTTAGGAGAGTAGGCTTTTGTTTGAGCAGACGGTAAATATTGACAGAATGGAGCATGCCGTAAGTCTTTTCGGCAGCTTTGATGAAAATATCAGAAAGATTGAGCATGAGTACGGCGTTGCTGTTGTCAGCCGCGGCTCCGAGCTTAAAGTTACGGGTGAGGCAGACGGTGTATCAAAGGCCGTGCGTGCCATTAACGGTTTGCTGACACTTATCAATAAAGGTGAAGCGCTGACTGAGCAGAATGTACGTTATGTTATGACTCTTGTCGGCGAGGGTAACGAAACGCAGATTTCTTCAATGGGTAACGACTGCGTTTGTATTACCGCCAAGGGCAGACCCGTCAAGCCCAAGACCCTCGGTCAGAAAAACTATATAGAATCAATACGCAATAATACAATTGTTTTCGGTGTAGGTCCTGCAGGTACAGGTAAAACCTATCTTGCCGTTGCGATGGCTGTCAATGCTTTTCGTGCCAAAGAGGTCAACCGTATCATCCTTACAAGACCTGCTGTCGAAGCAGGTGAGAAGCTCGGCTTCCTGCCCGGTGACCTTCAGCAGAAGGTTGACCCTTATCTGCGTCCGCTTTACGATGCGCTTTTCGATATGCTCGGCGCAGAGAATTTCCAGAAGTATCAGGAGAGGGGAAGCATCGAGGTTGCTCCGCTTGCCTATATGCGAGGCCGTACGCTTGACGACAGCTTCGTAATTCTTGATGAGGCTCAGAATACAACTCCCGAGCAGATGAAAATGTTTCTTACCCGTCTCGGCTTCAACTCTAAAATGGTAATCACGGGTGACGTTACACAGATTGACCTTCCCGACGGTAAGCGTTCGGGTCTTGTAGAGGTAATCAGAATACTCAAGGGTGTCGACGATATCGAAACGGTAGCGTTCAACGATAAGGACGTTGTCCGCCACAGACTTGTTCAGGATATTGTCAAAGCTTATGCAAAATACGAAGAACGAAAGAAGAAATAAACAGAGAGGGGTTAAAGAGAAGTGAAAAACAAAGTAATTATTTCCGATGAACAGACAAAAGTAAAAATCCCCACGGGCTTGCGCCTGCTTGTCAGACGAAGCTGTACCGCTGTACTCGTAAGCGAAAATTTTGAGGGCTCTGCAGAGGTAAGTGTAACTTTTGTTGATGATGAGCGTATACAGGAGATCAATAAAGAATTCCGTAATATCGATTCGTCAACAGACGTGCTTTCTTTCCCGCTTGGTGAAGACGGCGTTTACGATGAAAACCCCGAAACCGGTGCCAAGATGCTCGGTGACATAGTAATTTCAATGGAGCACGCAGTTGCACAGGCAAAGCTTTACGAACATAGCCTTCAGCGTGAGGTTGCTTTCCTCACTGTGCATTCAATGCTTCACCTGCTCGGTTACGACCACGTAAACGGCGGTCTCGAGCGTGTGCGTATGCGCGAAAAAGAGGAAGAAGTACTTGTAAAGCTCGGTCTTCACCGTACAAGCAGCTATTATCTCGGTGAGGATGACGAGGTTTAATTATGAGCTCTTTTCTTAAAAGCTTTGTCTACGCGTTCAGAGGTGTAGCCTACGGTATACTCAGTGAGCGTAATATGCGTGTTCATTTCACTTGCCTTGCTTATATGGCTTTCTTTCTGCTGCGTTACGACTTTTTTACCGTAAGCCGTACTCAGGCGGCTATTCTTGCACTTGCCGCAGCTATAGTTATTGTTGCCGAGTATATCAATACTGCTGTTGAGCGTGCGGTAGATACCGCATCAAAGGGTGAAATAAGCGAATCGGCACGTATTGCCAAGGATACTGCCGCGGGTGCAGTGCTTGTAGCGACTTTGTTTGCCGTTGCTGTCGGCTTTATAATTCTGTATCAGCCAGAAGCATTCAGAGCTATGTTTGCTTATTATGCGGCAAATCCGCTGAGTTTAGTGCTCTTTGTGCTCAGCTTTATTGCAGCTGTGCTGTTTATGTTTGTAAGCCCCGAAAAATATCTCAGAAAATTCAGGAGAAAATAATTTTATGAATGAGCAGAAAACTGCGTTTATAGCTATCGTCGGCTGTCCTAATGTCGGCAAATCTTCAATTCTCAATAAGCTTCTCGGTGAAAAAATCGCTATTGTTTCCGATAAGCCGCAGACAACACGTACCCGTATTATGGGTGTGCTGACTGTTGACGAAACTCAGCTTGTCTTTACCGATACACCGGGCTTCCATAAGCCTAAAACAAAGCTCGGCGAAAAAATGATAAAAGCTGTTGACGAAACAATTTCCGGTGTCGATGCCTGCCTTTTTGTTGTTGAGCCGATGGGTGAGCTTCGCCCGACAGAGGAGGAGCTTCTCAAAAAGTTTGCTCAGCAGAAGGCAAGGGTAGTGCTTGCGATAAATAAGGTCGATACCATACCCGAGAAAGAAAACCTGATGAAGCGTATTCTCGAGTTTTCTCAGCTCTATAATTTCGAGGCAATCGTGCCCGTTTCCGCTGTTAAGGGCGATAATATGGAGCCTCTGCTTGACGAGCTTATGAAGCTTGCAGAGGAAGGTTACCATTTCTTCCCCGAAGATACACTTACCGACCAGCCCGAGCGTGTGCTCGCCGCAGAAATGATTCGTGAGAAACTGCTTCGCAACCTTGATAAAGAAATCCCTCACGGCACAGCTGTCAGTATCGAGCGTATGCGTGAGCGTGACGATGCCGATATTCTCGATATAGAGGCAATTATCTATTGCGAAAAAGAGAGCCACAAGGGCATAATTATCGGCAAACAAGGTGCTATGCTCAAGCGTATCTCAACACGTGCCCGTGAAGATATGGAGAGGTTTTTTGACTGTAAGGTCAACCTCAAATGCTGGGTAAAGGTCAAGGAAGACTGGCGAAACAGAGAGGGTCTGATTCACAATTTCGGCCTTGACTGATATTAATTTCCATTCATAAAAACAACGTGCATTCATACCTTATAAACAGAAAGGATGAATGTATAATGGATAAAAATGAAGCATGGGAAATATTCACTAAAAGCGGTAAAATCAAGGACTATTTGAAGTACAGGGAGATAGCCAATGAGGCTCAACACAGACGGACTGATAATACGGGAAATTCAGACGGGTGAGGCGGACAGATTAGTTACTGTCCTTACCCGTGATATGGGTGTTATCAAGGCGTTTGTCAGGGGAGCGAGGAGCATTAAAAGCCGCTCGCTCTCTGCTACACAGCTTCTGGGTTACTCCCGTCTTTCTATTTATATGAGCCGTGATGTCTATACTATAGACGAAGCTGAACCTATAGAGGTCTTTTTCGGTATACGGGGCGACTTTGCACGTACTTCGCTTGCGATGTATTTTTGTGAGCTTGTGTGCGAGCTTGCACCCGAGGGCACCGATTCGCAGGAGTTGCTCTCGCTTGTGCTCAATACACTTTATAAGCTGTCGAATAATAAACTTCCGATTCATCAGCTCAAGGCTATTTTTGAGTTTCGTATTCTCAGCCTTACGGGTTATATGCCCGACCTTATAGGCTGTGCTGAGTGTGCCAAGTATTCCGACGATACGATGTTTTTTGATATCGAGCATTCTCAGCTTTACTGCGAGTCTCACAGACCGAATCACCATACAGTACCTGTTACCGCAGGTGTTGTTGCGGCAATGCGTCATATCTGCCTTTCAGACCCGGAAAAGATTTTTTCTTTTACTCTGTCAAATTCAGGGCTTAAAAGCCTTGCTGATATATCCGAAACCTATCTGCTTGCACGTACTCAACGCAGATACAAATCGCTTGAATTCTATAAATCATTTACATAAAGGAAATTTTGAATTATGACCAATAAAGAAAGAAAAAGATATATTGTCAACCGTTGCTATTCGGCACATTATGCAAAATTACCCGAGGCATTCAAGCAGATAAATATTCTGCGTTATCCGGGTCTGTGGCTGAGTATTCTTGCAAATAGTGAACTTTATAATATCCAGAATCTCACTCCCGAATGTACCGATGTTGTGCTCACAACCAAAACTGCAGGCGGCAGCTATGAGGCAAATTACGAAAATCTTGAGTATACTCTTCACGTTTTCTATGAGCTTAATTATACTATGGCAAAGCTCCGCTTTATCGGTGACGACCCGTTTGCTTACGCTAAGCTGATTGATATTATAAAGGTGATTCTTCGCGAAATGCCCAAAATCAAGCTTATAGAAGTAGTAAGCTCAGGTAATATCGTGCCTGATGAAGATATTATCAATATTCTCCGTAATCCGGGTATGACAGCCGTTATTTACAGCGACGGTGAAAAGGTCGACGAAATAAAAGCTCTTTTTGAAGAGAAAGAAGTCAACTACGAAATCAGAGACAGAGAAAGTTCCTGCAAATACTGCAAAACCACTCATACTCTTTTTGTCGAGGGTAAAATTTTCCGTTGCCCGATATCTGCCGAGAAATATGCAAACGGCGGCGAGGTAGAGGAAAAATCATACGTCGATATCGTTGCACGCAAGCTCCAGATAAGAGACCTCAGACTTGCAATGTTCGATATCACAAACGACCCGCCACCCGAAAACTGCAAAGATTGCCCGAAAGCAGAATAATAAAATTAAAATCCATCCCGTTTGTTTTCGGGATGGATTTTTTTACATATTAACCGTGTTGATAGGCTTGCCTGCAAGGAATGCGTTTACATTCTGCTCAAGTATGCTGATAAGTCGCTGTCTTGTCTCAAATGCCGCCCACGCAATGTGCGGTGTTATGAGGCAGTTTTCACAGCTGAGCAGGGGATTGTCTGCGGCAGGCGGCTCTGTAGAGAGTACGTCAACACCTGCGCCTGCAAGTCTGCTGCTTTTAAGTGCATCAGCTACGTCTGCTTCGTTGAGTACAGGGCCTCGTGAAGTGTTTATGAGATATGCACTGCTCTTCATTTTGCTGATAAATTCAGCGTTTACCATACCCGTTGTTGCAGGTGTGAGCGGACAGTGAAGAGTAACGATATCGGCTTTGCCGAGAAGCTCGTCAAGCGAAACAAAGCTGACGTCTGTAACATCCTTGTATTTGTCGGGGTTGGCTGTGTGAGCAACCACATTCATACCGAATGCACTGCCGATTTTAGCAACCGCTCTGCCGATACTGCCAAAGCCTATGATACCGAGCGTCTTACCTCCAAGCTCCTGCAAGGGGCTTCTCCAGAAGCAGAAATCCTTGCACTCGCTCCATTTGCCTTTTTTAACCTCAGCGTTGTGAATTGCTACCTTGTTGCAAAGCTCGAGAATGAATGCAAAGGTGAGCTGTGCAACGGCACCTGTGCTGTAAGCGGGTATGTTTGATACGGGTATACCTCTTGATGCAGCATACTCGCAGTCAATTATATTGTAGCCCGTGCTGAGCAGTGCTATAAACTTGCATTCGGGAAGCTGCTCGAGAATTTCTTTGCTGATAGGTGTTTTGTTTGTAATTATTATGTCATAACCCTTACAGCGTTCTGCGGTTTCTTCAAAAGGAGTTCTGTCGTAAACCGTGAGCTCGCACTTTTCTTTGAGCCAATCCCAGCTTAAATCACCCGGATTTGTTGTGTAACCGTCTAAAATAACTGCTTTCATAAAAAAATCACTCCGTTTTAGTTGACCTGACGACAATTTTTATATATAATTATACATATATTTTTATAAAATGCAATAACTGTGCAAAGAAAGGCGGTGAGAATCGGTTTGAGTAAAAAAGAGGTAAAACGAAGCTCAGCTCTTTCGTTTACCGGTGTACTGCTGCTGATTCTTGCGGCTGTGCTTGTAGGTGTATACTTTGTTATTACCGATGAAAATATACAGCGTTGGTATGCAATGTACGAAAAACTGCTGTATGATATGGATATGGCTATTCTCTCAATCGGTGATAACGGTATAATAGTTTTCGTTATTTTTGCTCTTTACGTTATACGTTGCTTTATTCCGGTTATTACCGTGCCTGCTCTGTGCGTGCTTTCGGGTATGGTTTTCCCGACTACTGAAGCGATGCTTGTAAATATTATCGGCTGTGTTATTATGCTTACCGTCCGGTACAAATTCGGTGTGCGGTTTGGCGGAGGTAAAGCTTACAGCCTTCTTCGCAGGAATACCATAAGCAGAATGCTTGTTGAGCGGAAAGGCTCGGGCAATCCGTGGGTTCTGTTTATCTTCCGTTTTATTCCGTGCTTCCCCATAAATCCCGTCAGTCAGATGTACGGCGCAATGGGTTACGATTTATGGAAATACCTCGTCATATCGGTTATAGGATTTATGCCGAAGCTGCTGTCATATACATTTATTGGTGTTTACGTGTTCGATCCTCTTTCTCTTAAGTTCTTCCTTCCGTTTATTATACTTTTTGCGGTTTCGGGCACTTCGATACTTATTCTCAATGCGATTCTCAATAAATTAGAAAAAAATAATTAGTTTAAATTTCTCGAAAGGGTGTAACATAATTATGTTCAGCTATGATGTTGTAAAAAAAGGTCTTGAAGGTGTAGAGTTTGACTCTGCTTTTGCTTCTCTCTACGGTGCAGGTGCCGATGCACAGAAGCCGCGTTACCTGCGAGTTCTCAATGCTTTTGGCGAGCTTTTCGGTGAGCAGAACGAAATCGGTTTCTTTTCAGCTCCGGGCAGAAGCGAAGTAGGCGGTAACCATACTGACCACAATCACGGCAAGGTGCTTGCTGCCGCAATCAACCTTGATGCTATTGCCGCAGTTGCAAAAAACGGCAAGGACGTAATCCGTCTCAAGTCCGAAGGCTACGATATGGATATGGTCGATATCACTGACCTCGAGCCCAAAACTTCCGAATACTCCAAATCCAAGGGCCTTATCAGAGGTGTGTGTGCAGGCTTTGTTGCAAGAGGTTATGAAATCGGCGGCTTCGATGCTGCAACAGCAAATGACGTTGTTTCAGGCTCAGGTCTCTCTTCATCTGCTTCTTTTGAGGTGCTTGTAGGTACAATTCTCAACCACCTTTATAATGACGGCAAGGTTTCTCCTGTTGAGATTGCTCAGATTGCTCAGTATGCCGAGAATGAGTTCTTCGGCAAGCCCTGCGGTCTGCTCGACCAGATGACCTGCTCGGTAGGCGGTTTCGTGTTTATGGATTTCAATGATCCTTCACAGCCGATCATCAAGCCCGTCAAGTTCGAGTTCGAGTCCTGTGCTCACGCTCTTTGCATTGTCAATACAGGCGGCAGCCATTCCGACCTTACCGATGAATACGCTGCAGTCAAGAATGAAATGATTTCTGTAGCTCAGCGTCTCGGTCACAACTATCTCCGTGATGCTGACGAGGCTCAGTTCCTCAATTCAATCGACCTTATCAGAGGCGTTGTAGGTGACAGAGCAATTCTTCGTGCAAAACACTTCTTTGCTGAGAATGCAAGAGTTGACAAGGAAGTATACGCACTCGAAAACAAAGAATTCGGTGAATTCAAAAAGCTCGTTGTCAAGAGCGGTCAGTCATCATATATGTACAACCAGAACGTATTCTCCGTAAAAGATCCGATTTCACAGCCTGTTTCACTCGGCCTCTGTCTTTGTGAAGAGCTTCTCGACGGCAAAGGTGCATGGCGTGTGCACGGCGGTGGCTTTGCAGGTACAATCCAGGCTTTTGTTCCGATGGATATGCTGGCTGATTTCAAACGCCGTATGGAGCTTGTCTTCGGCGAGGGTAACTGCTACGTGCTCTCAATCAGACCTGTAGGCGGTGTAAACGTAATATAAATTCAAACAGGGCGGTTGACCGCCCTTTTGGTTTTTGTTTGAGGTGAATAAAAATGGAAATGTTTGATATGCTCTGTGCACTCTGCCACGCAAACGGTACTCCGGGTAACGAAACCGATGCAGTTTCCGTTGCGGCAGAAATGCTCGGCAGATATATGCCCGTGCACACCGATGCTGTGGGCAACCTCATAGGCGATACAGGTGTTGAGGGCAGTAAAATTCTGCTTGATGCACATATTGACCGTATAGGCTTTGCAGTTACCGCTATCGACGAAAAAGGTTTCCTTAAGGTTGCCCGTGTCGGCGGTATCGATCCTATAGTTCTTTCCTGTGCAGAGGTTACCGTACACGGTAAGCAGAAGGTTTACGGTGTTGTCACGTCAACTCCTCCGCATCTTGCTTCAAAGGGTGAAAAGAAAGCGCCGAAGATTGATGAGATTGCAATCGATATCGGTATGAGTAAAGAGGAAGCCGAAAAGATAATATCTTTGGGCGACAGAATCACAATGAACGGTGATCTCAAGATGATGCTTGGCAAGCGTGTGAGCGGTGCTGCTCTTGATGACCGCTGCGGTGTGGCTTCGATTCTGCGTTGCCTTGAAATTCTCGGCGATAAAGTAGCAACACTGCCAATCAGAGTAATGTTCTCTGCATGTGAAGAAACAGGTGCAGCAGGTGCTGTTGCAGGCGGATTCAATGCCGAGGCAGACGAGGCTATTGCCGTTGACGTCAGTTTTGCAAAAGCTCCCGGTACTGACAGCAGTATTAAAGCAGAGCTCGGCAAGGGAACGCTTATCGGCTATGCTCCCTCACTTAATTTTGAAATGTCACGTAATCTCGAAGAGCTTGCAAAGCGTGATGATATTAAATATCAGGTTGAGGTAATGGGCTCTGGTACGGGCACCAATGCAGACGATATTGCCAAGTCACGCGGCGGCAAAAAAACAGCACTGCTCTCCATTCCTCAGCGTAATATGCATACAGCTGTCGAGATAGTTGACCTTGATGATATCGAAAGTACGGCTCAGCTTATGGCGGCGTATATTCTCAGCAGGGAGGGTGAGTCAAATGCTTGAAATGATTAAACAGCTCAGCCTTATCGGCGGTCCCTCGGGCAGAGAAGAAAACGTAAGAAATTATATAATTTCAAAATTACCTTCATCAGCTGAATACTCCGTTGATGCTATGGGTAACCTGCTTGTATTTGTAAAGGGTAAAAAGCCTGCAAAGAATAAGGTTATGCTTGCCGCTCATATGGATGAGGTCGGTATGATTGTCACTTATATTACCGATGACGGTCTTATTAAATTCAGTAACGTCGGTGGTATCGAAACCGCGGCACTTCTCGGTAAGCGTGTCAAGGTAGGCGATAGTGAAATCAGCGGCGTAATCGGTGTTGTGCCGATTCACCTCAGACGCGGTGACGATGAGCTTAAAATGCCCGAAAAAGATGCACTCTGCATCGACGTCGGTGCAGATAAAAAAGAAGAGCTCGAGGGTCTTGTTTCTCTCGGTGATAAGGTTGTTTTTGACAGCGAATGTGTTGAATTCGGCTCACTCCTTAAGGGTAAAGCACTCGATGACAGAGCAGGCTGTGCGGTTATGCTCGATATGATTATCAGCGGTGTTGAGTACGATACCTGGTTTGCCTTTACCGTACAGGAAGAGGTAGGTTGCCGAGGTGCTTTTGCGGCAGCTTACAATATCAATCCCGATTACGCTGTTGTTATTGAAACTACTACAGCTGCAGACATCTCAGGTGTCAGCGGTGAAAAGCAGGTTTGTAAGCTTGGTGAGGGTGCAGTAATTCCGTTTATGGACGGTGCGAGTGTTTATAACCTCGACCTGTATAAGCTTGCAAACAGACTTTCAGCTGAAAAAGGCTTCGGAATGCAGACAAAGACGGTTGTTGCAGGCGGTAACGATGCAAGAGCAATCTCAAACAGCACGGGCGGTGTAAAGACACTCACCGTTTCTTTTGCTACAAGGTATCTTCACTCTGCTTCCTGTGCTATCAACAAGAATGATATAAACGAAATGAGCCTTGCTGTAAAATATATTTCAGAGGAATTTGCAAATGCTTAAGATTATTGAAAATGAAGAAGAGGCAGAGCTTCTCAGGGAGTTTTGCACCGACAGCTTCGGTATAAATATTGTGTCGATGCTTCGTGCATATCCTCCCGAAGAAGATATCTGCCGCTATTGGATACAGATTACTGACGATTACCTTACCGCGGCTGTCTGCAACTATAACGGTGAGGTTGTCATCAGCACAACTTTAAAAGCTGATTTTGAAGAGCTCAGAGATTTTCTTGAGGCTTCGGGATACAGCGATATTCTCTGCCAGGCAAGGGACGTTGTAAGCCTTGAGATGTTTGCCTGCGGTTGCGGTCAGGTACTGCGTAAAGAGAATACCGATGCTTCTGAGTTTGATTTTGAGCGTCCGGAAACAACAGCTGACTATGAGGCGGTATATAACTTGCTCGATATAAAAGGTGAATTTGCCGATTGGTTTGCAGATATCAGCCGCAGAATCAATAAAGGCACTGCAGATATGAGAATTATCCGCCGTGACGGCAAGATAGTTTCAACAGCTTCTCTGCTTCATATAGCAGGCGACAGGGCAGTGCTCGGTGCGGTTGCAACCGATAAGGAATACCGCGGTCAGGGTTTGGCTTCAGCACTTGTCAATTCATTCGGCGGTTATACAATATATCTTCGCTGTCTGCCTGCACTCAATCCTTTTTATGAGCGCATTGGCTACAAATGCGTTGATGTATGGGCAGAAATAAAGAACAGATAAAGGAATATTTATGAACAGCTTTTTTAAATACGATGATATAATCGCAAAGGCAGGCGAGAAAGCACTTGAGGCCGCTTCTGCTTCCTTTGCGAGAATTGATGAAATACGTGCTTACAATCAGGAGAAGGTGCTTGCCGCCTTTATCAAAAACAGTGTAAACGAGAGCCATTTTACCGAGTCTACGGGCTACGGCTACGGTGACAGAGGCCGTGACGTGCTCGACAGTGTGCTGGCAGACTGTGTCGGTGCCGAGGATTCTCTTATCCGTCACAGCCTTACCTGCGGTACCCATACTCTCGGTGTCGCTCTTTTCGGTATGCTCCGTCCGGGTGATACAATGCTTTGTGTTACGGGCACCCCTTATGATACCATTCATTCCGTTATCGGCATCAAAGGTAACGGTATGGGCTCACTCAAGGATTTCGGCGTTACATATAAACAGGTCGATTTGCTTGAGGACGGCACTGTTGACTATGAAGGCATCGAAAAAGCACTCGATGAAAAAATAGCAATGGTATATATCCAGCGTTCAAGAGGTTATTCTCTCAGACCCAGCCTTGGCGTTGAGGATATTGAAAAAATATCAAAAATCGTACGTAACAAGAGCGATGCAATAATTATGGTTGATAACTGCTACGGTGAGTTTGTTGAGCGTACAGAGCCCGTTTCTCACGGTGCAGACATTATTGCAGGCTCTCTTATCAAAAACCCCGGCGGCGGTATTGCAAAATGCGGCGGCTATATTGCAGGCAGAGCAGACCTTGTTGAAAAATGTGCCTACCGTATGACTACACCCGGTCTCGGCCGCGAGGTCGGTCCCTCTCTCGGTCAGACGAGAGGGCTGTTTATGGGCCTTTTCAATGCACCTCATATTGTCGGTGAAGCTCTCAAAACAGCTGTCTTTGCCGCAAGCCTTTTTGAGCAGCTCGGCTATGAAACAACACCTCACAGCAGTGAAAAGAGAGTCGATATCATTCAGGCTCTTAAGCTCTGCAACAGCGAAACACTTGTTGCTTTTTGTCAGGGTATGCAGAAGGGTGCACCGATTGACTCCAACGTCTGTCCCGAGCCGTGGGATATGCCCGGTTACGATAATCAGGTTATTATGTCTGCAGGTGCATTTACGGGCGGCTCTTCTATCGAGCTTTCTTCCGATGCTCCTCTGCGTGAGCCTTTTGCCGTATGGATGCAGGGCTCACTCAACTTTGACAGCGGTAAGGTCGGCGTAATGCTTGCCGCACAGGAGATTTACAAGAGAGGTCTGCTTAAATGAGCTACAGATACGACGGAATTACTCCCGAAACCCTTATGCTGCTCAGTGAAAACCGCTTTCGCAACAGCAGGGATTTCTATGAAGAGAATAAGAGGAAGCTCAAAGAGGGAATAACAATCCCTCTTCAGCAGGTTATATGTGCACTGTCCGATACGATAATTGAAATTGATGAGGATATTCCGATAATTCCTCAAAAAATGGTGTCAAGAATCAGAAGAGATACCCGCTACACCAAAGATAAGCACCTTTACCGTGAGAATCTCTGGGCTATGTTTACCCGTGATAAGCACGCCCTGCCTCATTTTCCCTGTATGTGGTTTGAGGTTGCACAGAACGGCTACTCGGGCGGTGTAGGCACTTATTATGCGCCTCCCCGTATGATGGAGCTTTTTCGTCAGGAGATTATAGCCCGTCCTGATGATTTTTACGATGCTGTTATCGTTGCCGAGCGTAGCGGTGCAGCTTTCTTCGGCGATTTTTACAAGCGTCCGAAAGACGGTTGTCCTATGCCTGTGCTCGAGCCTTATTACAACTGTAAGAGCTTAGGATTTATGTTTGATTTTCCTAATCTTAACGAGCTCGGTAATGCAGATTTTATTGAAAAAATCCGACCGATTTATGCTTCTTTTAAGCCGATGTACGATTTTTTGCTTGATGTTGCCGTTAAATATTCTGCAGAGCAGGCATAATTATTTTTATTGACTCAACCTGAATATTGTGCTAATATAACAATTATAGTTCATAAAGGAGGATTTTATTATGAAAAATACCGTAAAAAAACTCTCTTGTATTGCAATGAGCGTGGTTATGTTGTTTTCTTTCTGTGTTGTCGGTTTTGCCGCTGATATAGATGTTGATTACACTGTAACAAATCCTTATGCTAACGTCGATTTCGACACGTACAAAGCTTATAAGGCTGATCTTCACAGCCATACAACTTTCAGTGACGGCCACGATTCTTTGCCTGAGCAGGTTGAAAGACACTATGAGCTCGGTTTTGATATCTACGCAAGAACAGACCACAGCACAACTTCTTACGGATATATGGCTCATGATTACGTTCCCGCTATGAAGGTGCTCGGTCTTATCAAGAACGGTGTTCTCGGCGGTGAAGTGCTTGCAGAGAGCGGTACGGCAGCTAACGGTAATACATATACGGTTACAACATCAGATGCAGGTGATGAGTTCTATGCTCAGAACAACGGTCATCAGATGCTTTCAGTTCCTTTCGGCAACGAGCAGAACGGTACTTCTTTCACAAACTCACACGTAAACACATGGTTTGTTGATTACGGTAACGGCAGACTCGGCGGTACAGCAGAGTACGAGAGCGTTATTAAAGACGTTCACGAAAAGGGCGGTCTTTCTGTTATCAACCATCCCGGTGAGTATACAAATGCGCGTGACGAAGTTTATACAGCAGATGCTTATAACAAAGATGACGTCATGTACAACTACAAAATCAGGAAGTTTGAGAATCTTCTTCTCAAGTACGATTCCTGCATTGGTATAGATATCAACAGTAAGGGTGACAGCAGAACACGTTTTGACAGAAAGCTCTGGGATATTATGCTTGCAGACATTATCCCTAACGGCAGAAACATATTTGCCATTGCTACATCAGACGCTCATAACCTTGATATTGTTGACTCAGGCTACACAATGCATTATATGGAGTCGCTTACTTCCGAAAACCTTAAAAAGAATATGCAGGAAGGCGCATTCTTTGCTGCAAGTAAGTACGTTGGCAACTACGATGAGCTTGTAACTCTCTGTAAAGAGCTTAAGGCAATCGGCACTGAAGATGCGATGGCTCTTGCAACCCAGCTCGTCGCTATTATTGCTCAGAGTGAAGCTGAAATGGCAGAGGGTGACAGCGGTCAGAAGTACGAAGCTCCCGAAGGCGCTGCAAGACCTCTTTTCACAAATGTAACTGTTGACGAGGCAGAAGATACAATCGCTATGCAGGCTGATAACGCACTTGTTATTCACTGGATTGCAAACGGCAAGGTTATCCACGTTGGTGATACAATCGACCTTGACGATTACTCCGATGAAATTGGCAGCTATGTCCGTGCAGAGGCTTACGGTGCTGGCGGTGTCTGCTACTCACAGGCATTCGTGCTCGATTATGACGGTGCTCCCGAAGCAGAGGATATGGGTTTCTTCTTCGATTGGGGCGTAATTGCAAGCTTTATCTGCGATAATCTTGTCAAATTCCTTCTCGGTATTCTTCCTCTCAATCTTATCGCTGAAATCTTTGGTTAATTAAATAAATTACCGCCCTGTCTGAATTTACTCAGGCAGGGCGGTGTTTTTTATATTGTTTTCTGTTTTATTTGAGTGGCTCAAAGTCTGATGCAGGGTGCTTGCACCACGGGCAGACAAAGTCGGGCGGTAATTCTTCGCCCTCGTGTACGTAGCCGCAGATTTTACATACGTAGCCCTTTTTCTTTTCGGGTTGGGGCTTGGGCTTGATATTTGCAAAGTAGTATTCGTAGGTTACGCTCTGCTCATCGCTGAGCTTAACGGCTTCATTTACTTCAGCGATAAACATAAAGTGTGAGCCGCAGTCGATTTCCTGTTTTACGGTTGCGGCAAGATATGCGTTGCAGTTTTTGGTGATGTAGGGGAGACCGCTTTCTGTAAGAGCATAGTCTTCGTATCCGTCAAACTTGTCAACGTTTCTTCCGCTTTGGAATCCGAAACGCTCAAAAACGGCAAAGGGTACGCTTGTTGCAAGAATGCTTACGCAGAATTCTTTGCTTTTGCTGATAAGCTCTGCGGTGTAGTTTGCCTTGTTTACGCATACGCAAATCTGTTTCGGGTTGTCTGTTACCTGCATACAGGTGTTGATTATACATCCGTTTGTTTTATCTGAGGTTTTTGCGGCTAATACAAAAAGTCCGTAGGACAGCTTGAACATAGCTGTGTTGTCAATACCGGGCATAGAGATTTCCTCCTTTTACTTTTTTAATATTTTACCATATGTTTGTTTGTCTATCAATAAGTTTTATAATTTTTATAAAAATATATACAACCTATAGTGTTTTGTGCTATAATACAACTATATGGCTTGAAAGGTGGTGTGCATATGCGTCTGCTTCTTGCAGATGACGAAAAAGAACTTTCCAACGCTATAGCGGCAATATTAAAACACAATAACTATACGGTTGATACCGTTTATGACGGCAGGTCTGCTCTCGACTGGGCACTTACCGGTAATTACGACGGTATTCTGCTTGACCTTATGATGCCCGAAATGAACGGGCTTGACGTGCTTTTATCGCTCAGATCAAGGGGTGTAGATATACCCGTTATAATTCTCAGTGCAAGGTCTGAGGTTGAGGACAGAATAACAGGTCTTGATGCAGGTGCCGACGATTATCTTCCAAAGCCTTTTGCTATGGGTGAGCTTCTTGCCCGTGTACGTGCGATGACTCGCCGTAAGGCGGATTTCAAGCCCAACACACTTACTGTCGGTGACCTCAGCTTTAACCGTGAAACATATGAACTTAGTTGCGACGATAAGTCTATACGTCTTGCCGGTAAAGAATATCAGATGCTTGAAATGCTTATGTCAAACCCCAACCGACTCGTATCTGTTGACCAGTTTATGGAGAAGGTATGGGGCTACGATTCCGATACCGAGAGCAGTGTAGTGTGGGTATATATATCTAATCTTCGTAAAAAGCTTGCTTCACTCAACACTTATGTTGAAATTAAGGCAACCCGTAATGCAGGCTACTATCTTGATGATACAAGAGGTAGTGAGCAATGATAAAGCAGCTTAAACGCCGTTTTGTTACGGGTATTATGGCATCGGCATTAGTTTTACTTGTCGTTGTGCTTGCTTTGGTAAATCTGCTCGTTTTTATCAATACTGATACTAAGGCAAACGAGATGCTGAATGTTATAAAAGACAGCCACGGCGTAATCAATTATATGGATGATACCGATGCCAATATTCTCGATTATTTTAATCCTGAGGGTCAGGTCGGGAATCAGGGTATATATGCCGTGCGTTTCTTCTATGTACGCTTTGCCGAAAACGGTGAGGTGCAGGCTGTAAATACCGAGCATTTTGAAAATATCAGTGCTGAAACTGCTGAAGAATTGGCACACAAAGCTATTGAGTCAGGTAAGAATTCCGCTTATATAAACAGTTCTTTTAAGTATATTATCGATGAAAGCGAAGGCAATATCTCTACAGTTTACTTTATGAATATGAGTAACGAGCTTAAGTCGACAAACTCAATTTTAAGGTCTTCGTTTATTGCGGGCTTTGCGGTTTATGCGGTTATGTTTATTATTGTGGTTCTTGTATCCGACAGAGCAGTGCAACCAATCGTAGAAAATACCGTGCGACAAAAGCAGTTTATCACCGATGCGGGTCACGAACTGAAAACACCCATTGCAATCATTTCGGCTAATGCTGAGGTGCTTGAAATGATGAACGGCGAAAATGAATGGATTACCTCTATAAAACATCAGACAGAGCGGCTTTCGGCTCTCATCAAAAATCTGCTTGTCCTTTCAAAGGCTGAAGAGAAATCCAAGAATGAGTCTTTCTCTGAGGTTGCAATAAGCGATATCGTGTCTGCTACCGTAGCTTCGTTTTCGGCTGTTGCTTACCGAAGCGGCAAACGTCTTTTTGCCGAGGTTCAGCCTACGCTTACTCTCTGGGGTAATGATAAGGCTATTGCCGAACTTACCAATATACTGCTTGACAATGCCGTGAAATATGCGGCAGACGGTTCGAAGATTGAACTTAGTCTCTATAAAAAAGGCAGGCAGATAATTTTGCAGACAGAAAACGTACTCGAAAAAGGCACTACGGTCAATACCGACCGTCTTTTTGACCGTTTTTACAGGTCAGATAAATCACGTTCCCGTGAAACAGGCGGCTACGGAATAGGTCTTTCTATCGCAAAAGCGATTGCAGATTCTCACAAAGCTGTGCTTCATGCTGAGTCTTTAGGAGATAAAATCAGATTTACAGTTACATTCAATATAAAGAAAACAGGAGATGTCTAAAATGAATAAACTCTGGTACAAAAAGCAGGCAGGTCTGTGGAACGAGGCTTTGCCGATAGGTAACGGCCACACAGGTGTTATGATTTACGGCGGCAGAAAGAATGAAACTCTCTGCTTTAACGACGTAACACTCTGGTCAGGCTATCCACAGGATCAGAATAATCCCAAGAGCCTTGAAAGACTTGAAAAAGTACGCGAGCTTATTTTTGCAGGCAAGCAGGACGAAGCTCACGATATAGTTGAAAATGAGATGGACGGCGGCTACAGTGAGGCTTATATGCCACTTGGTGACCTTAAGATAAAGTTCGGCACAAAGTGCACAAGAGGTTACCGCCGTGAGCTTGATATTGACAATGCAGTACATACAGTATCAATGAACAGTGAAGTCCGTACAGCTTTTGCTTCAAATCCTGACGATGTTGTAGTATACAGAATGAAGGCTGATAAGGCTACAGACGCTGTGCTTGAGGTCAAGTCAAAGCTCAGAACAGTAAAATTTGTAAGGGACGGTATCCTCTGTCTTGCAGGTAATGCTCCCGATGTTGCTCTGCCCAGCTACCTCGGCAAAGTTCCCAACGCCGTTATGTACGATCAGGGTAAGGCTATGGCCTTCTGTCTTGCTGTTAAAGTTGTTACAGACGGTAAGGTAACTGATGACGGCAAGAAGATAACAGTCAAAAAGGCTAAGAATATCACGGTTTATGCTAAAACAAATACAGGCTTCCTCGGCTATGACAAAATGCCCGAAACCGACAGAGAAAAGGTTGTTGCTCAGTGTATTGCTTCCCTTAGCGCAACAAAGACCGATTATGATGAGCTTCTTTCTGCTCATATCGCAGACTATAAGTCGATTTTTGAAAGACAGACTTTCTCAATAGGCGGCAACAGTGATATCAGCACGGTTGAGCTGCTCAAAACAGCCAAGAAGGGTACTCCCGACCCGAAGCTTGTTGAGCTTTTCTATAACTTCGGCAAGTATCTTATGATTGCAGGCAGCCGTAAGGGCGGTCAGCCGCTCAACCTTCAGGGTATCTGGAATGCAAGGGTGCGTCCGCCGTGGAGCAGTAACTATACCGTCAATATCAACACCGAAATGAACTACTGGCCCGCAACCTCAAGCAATATGGCTGAGTGTGCAGAGCCGCTTGTAAATATGGTTTACGAGCTTATGCAGCAGGGTAGGGAGACTGCAAAGGTCAACTACGGCTGTAAGGGTGCTTGCTGTAACCACAACTCTGACCTCTGGCGCAAAACCTCACCCGTACAGGGCGGCCCCTGCTTTATGTATGCTCCTCTCTGCGGTGCATGGCTTGTAAACGAGGTCTATACCCACTATAAAAACGGCGGTCTTGATGAGTATAAAGATAAGATTTTCTACGCTGTCAAGGCTTCTGCCGAGTTTATCAACGATTATCTTGTTGAGCATAACGGCGAATACGTTATAGCTCCCTCAACTTCACCCGAAAACGAGTATAAATTCAATGGCAAGGCTATTGCTGTCGACTTTGCCTGTGCTTTTGATATGGCTGTTGCAAAGGCAGGTATGCTCGCATATCTCGACTTTGAGTCCGAGGGTGAGCTTGCAGAGCAGATTAAAGAGAAGCTTGCAAGGCTTCGTCCCAATAAGCGTGACAGCTACGGTATTATGGAGTGGTCTGAAGAGCGTGAGCTTCACGAGCCCGGTCACAGACATTTCTCACCGCTCTACGGTCTCTATCCTTCAAACACAATCAAGTATTATGAAAACGAAACAGAGCGCGAGTGGGTGCGTGAGCTTTATCACTTCCGTAAGAAGAATTGGGAGCGTTATATAGGCTGGTCTGCTGCATGGGCAATCTGCCTTGCAGGTACACTCCACGAGCCCGATACTGCTCAGGAGATTATCGCAAATATGCTTACTTACTCCGTATTCTCCAACCTTTTCGATACTCATCCGCCTTATCTCTTCCAGATTGACGGTAACTTCGGCTTTGTAGCAGGTGTCAATTCACTTCTCCTTTACAGCGAAAACGGTAAGGCTGAGCTTCTTCCCGCTCTTCCGTCAGCTTGGAAAAACGGCGAAATCACCAATATCGTAACAGACGGTGTACAGCTCTCCTTCAAGTGGGAAAACGGCAAGGTCGTATCAGTTTCAGCCGATAAGCCCATCAATGTTATGAATATCAACCTCGCAGAAAACTGCGAAATTGGTGCAAACGTAACAGTAGAATAAAACTAAAAAAAGCAGAGTTGACGTAAAAATCAACTCTGCTTTTATCATTTAATATTAAACAATCTGTGTGCATTTTCCCGGGCAACGTCAATAACTTCCTGTGCCGTAATTCCACGCAGCTCTGCAATTTTTTCAGCTGTGTGAATTATCAGCGAGGAGTTATTTCTCCTGCCTCTGAACGGTACGGGAGTCATATACGGGCAGTCTGTTTCGAGTAAAAGTCTGTCGAGGTCAATGCTTGCGGCAACCTCAGCAGGCTTTTTTGCATTTTTAAACGTGACACTGCCGCCGAGACCTATATAAAAGCCTATGTCTGTCAGCTGCTTTGCCGTTTCAACACTGCCCGAGAAGCAGTGCATAACACCTTTCGGCTTATGCTTTAACAGCATCTCAACGCAGTCCTGATGAGCTTCTCTGTCGTGCACAATTACGGGCAAATCAAGCTTCTTTGCAAGCAGTATCTGCTTCTCAAAATATTCGATCTGCATATCCTTCGGTGTGTAATCGTAGTGATAATCAAGCCCGATTTCACCGATTGCAACAACCTTCGGATATGAAGCCAGCTTTTCAATATGCTCTAACGCATCTTCGGCTTCTTCTGCTGCATTCTGCGGATGAATACCTACTGCCGCATACATTTTGCTGTACTTTTTAGCAAACTCAATGCTTGTCTTACTGCTTTCCACAGTACAGCCGCAGTTTATTATACCGCTCACATCTGATGCGAGCATTTCGTCGAGCAGCTCAAATCTGTCCTCGTCAAAACACTCGTCATCATAGTGTGCGTGTGTGTCAAATATTCCCGTGTACGTCATCTGATTTTTGTACCGGGCTCAAGGTAGTCGACAAATACTACCTTTACGTCGTCTTCGCCGCCTGCGAGAATCATACCTCTGCTCTCAACACCGCAGAGTGTAGCGGGCTTGAGGTTTGCAACAACAATTACGTTGCGGCCTATAAGCTCTTCGGGCTTGTAGTAGAGTGCGATACCGCTTGCAACCGTACGCGGTGTGCCTGTGCCGTCATCAAGGGTGAGCTCAAGCAGCTTCTTCGCCTTCTTAACGGGCTTGCAGTCTACAACCTTTGCTACTCTCAGGTCAACCTTTGCAAAATCGTCGATCGGAATCTGAGGCATCTCTTCAAAAGCGGGCTTTTTCTCTTCTTCCTTAGCAGCTTTTGCAGCGTTTTCTGCTTCGATTTCAGCAAGCAGCTTTTCTGCGTCAATTCTGCCGAAGAGGGGAGCGGATTCGCCCATAACTGTGCCTGCAGGTGTTGCACCGAATTCATTAAGGCTCTCATAGCTGTCGATGCTGCAGCCGATCTGTGCAAATATCTTTTCTGCTGTTTCGGGCATATAGGGCTTGAGCTGTACGGCAATAAAGCGGATGCTCTCTATAAGGTTGTACATTACAGTGCCGAGACGCTCTTTTTTCTCTTCGTCCTTTGCAAGTGCCCAGGGCATTGTTTCGTCAATGTATTTGTTTGAACGTTTTGCAACAGCCATTACTTCGTTAACTGCATCAGCAATGCAGAAACTGTCCATCTTTGCGGCACATTTGCCTACCGATTCAAGTGCAACTGCCTTAAGCTCATCGTCAAGTGCTTCGGGTGCTGTGGGAGCAGGAAGCACACCGTCAAAATACTTCTTGACCATTGCAACACAGCGGTTTACAAGGTTACCGAGTGTGTTTGCAAGGTCGGAGTTGTAACGCTCAATAAGTGTTTCGTATGTGAGTGAGCCGTCTGAAGCGTGGGGCATTTCAGCAAGCAGATAGTATCTTACCGCATCAACGCCGAAACGGTCCGCAAGGTCGTCTGCATAAATAACGTTGCCTCTGGATTTACTCATCTTGTCTGCACCGACCATCAGCCACGGGTGACCGTAAACCTGCTTGGGGAGCGGCTCACCGAGTGCCATAAGCATAATCGGCCAGTAAATTGTGTGGAAACGTACAATATCTTTACCGATGATGTGTACGTCAGCAGGCCAGTACTTCTTATAAAGCTCACTGCTGCCGTCAGGGTCGTAACCGAGACCTGTGATGTAGTTTGAAAGTGCGTCAATCCAGACGTAAATAACGTGCTTGTCGTCAAACGTTACAGGTACGCCCCATTTGAAGGTTGAGCGTGAAACGCAAAGGTCCTGAAGACCGGGCTTGATGAAGTTGTTGAGCATTTCTTTTTTGCGGCTCTCGGGGTATATGAAGTTCGGATTTTCTTCGATATACTGCTCAAGCTGCTTCTGATACTTTGAAAGGCGGAGGAAGTATGTTTCTTCCTTCTCCTTGCGTACTTCTCTGCCGCAGTCGGGGCACTTGCCGTCAACAAGCTGGCTGTCTGTGAAGAAGCTCTCGCAGGGTACGCAGTACCAACCCTCATATACGCTCTTGTATATATCATCCTGGTCGTACAGCTTCTTGAAAATCTTCTGTACGGTCTTTTCGTGATAATCGTCTGTTGTACGGATAAACTTGTCGTATGTTGTGTTGAGTCTGTCGCAGATATCCTTGATTTCGCCTGCAACCTTGTCAACGTATTCCTTGGGAGAGATACCTGCTTCTTTTGCATATTCTTCAATCTTCTGGCCGTGCTCGTCTGTACCGGTCTGGAAGAATACATCATAGCCCTGCATTCGCTTAAAGCGTGCGATAGCATCGGTCAGTACGATTTCGTATGAGTTACCAATGTGCGGCTTACGTGAAGTGTAAGCAATGGCGGTTGTGATATAGTATGGCTTTTTTGACATAGTGTTTTACCTCCTTAAGCCTTAACTGTAAACATTATCCATATTAGTATAGCATAAATTACAAAAATTACAACACCTATATTTTATATTATTTTATTGACATAAAGGGTAATAAAGTTTATAATCTATTGGTAAAAATTTAATTTTACGGAGGTATAAAAATGTTACAGTTTGCAAATTTCATTAAAGGCTCTTTTCTTCAGAAGGTAATTGCCGCAATTATGGTATCACTTCTCACGTTCAATCTTTCGGTCAACACCGCACTTAACGGCGGCAAGACTGAGCTTGACCCAGGCGATTATGATAACGTTATCCTTATGATAGGTGACGGTATGGGCTTCAACCATATCGACTGGATGGAAAAAGAATACGGAATTGACGAAGCTTATATGTTTTCTATGACTGAGTCTCACGGCAAGTCACAGACAAGATCATCCAATAATGTCGTTACAGACTCTGCTGCAGGTGCAACCGCTCTTTCCTGTGCAGTCCGTACAAATAACGGTGCTATAGGCGTATTTGCTCAGGATGCTTTCGGCGTTGCTTATGTTCCGATGAATCTCAGCGAGCTTGCTCATTCATACGGTAAGATGACAGGTATTGTTACATCTGACACAAACCACGGTGCAACACCCGGTGGCTTCTCCGCTCACGTTCACGACCGTGACGAGGGTGAGGAAATTACAAGACAGCAGATTGAAGAGTCTGATCTCGACCTTATTTGGTCTGCTTCAAGCGGTCTTGTTGACGATGCTTACGCAAATGAATATGGCTGGACTCTTGTTGATACACTTGCTGAGTTTGAGGCTCTTGAAGAAGGTACACGTTCTTTCGGCCAGTTTGCAGGTGAGATCTGGAATGAAAACACAGGTGCCGATTCTCCCAACCTTTCTACACTCACAGCAAAAGCTATCGATATGCTCGACGATGATGAGGACGGCTTCTTCCTTATGGTTGAAGGTGCTCACATCGACAAGCATTCACACAGCAACGAAGAAAAGAATATGAAGATTGCCGCTAAGGAATTTGATATGGCTGTAAAGGCTGCTATCGAGTTTGCAAAGGCAGATGGTAATACACTCGTTGTTATCACAGCTGACCACGAAACAGGTGCTATCAAGCCCGATGGCGACAGCTTTAAGTTCACATCCGGCTCACACTCCGCAGCGGATGTTCCGCTCCTTGTATACGGCAGCGATAACTTTGTTCTCACAGGCGAAGCTATCAAGAATAAGGAAGTTTCACGCCGCCTTGCAATGGCAATGGGCGCTGCTCCCGATGAATTCCCTGCAGCAGTAAAAGCAATTAACTAATAATTTATAAGGTTGGATTTTAAAATTGACAGAGGTTATTAAAGCCGATGCAGCTAAAGAATTTGACGCTTTTGTGGCAAGTCACCCCAAGGGTCATTTTATGCAGCAGAGTGCATGGGCAAAGGTTAAGAATAATTGGATTTGGCGCGGTATAATCTGCCGTGATGAGCAGGGCAATATCCAGGGCACAATGGCGGTTATTATCCGCCGTCTGCCCGGTGGCCTGCCTTTCAGTATGCTCTATTCACCCAGAGGTCCCGTTTGTGACCTTCACGACAAAGCTGTATTTGCTGAGCTTATGGATGCCGCTAAGAAGCTTGCAAAAGAGTTCGGCGGTTACGTGCTTCAGGTTGATACAGACACTAAAATAGACGATACAGAGTATGAGAAGATTGCCGTTGACTACGGCTTCAAGGTCGGTCCACGTTCAAAGAATTTTGAGGGTATTCAGCCACGTTTCGTTATCCGTCTCGACGTTGAAGGCAAAACAGAGGATGAAGTTTTTGCTTCTTTCCATTCACGTCACCGCTATAAGGTGCGTGTTGCCAAAAAGAACAATGTTGAGGTTGTAATCAAGGGTGCCGAGGCGGCTGAAGAATTCCACAAGATTATGATAGAAACAGGCGAGAGAGATAATTTTTCAATCCGTCCTGCCGACTATTTCCGCCGTATGGTCGAAGCCTACGGCGACAATGCACGTATCTATATGGCGTACAGTGAGGGTAAGGCTATTGCAGGTACCCTTGCAATTCTCTGCGGTGATAAGGTCTGGTATCTCTACGGTGCCTCTTCAAACGAAGAGCGTAATAAGATGCCCAACTATCTGCTTCAGTGGGAGATGATCCGCTGGTCAGTCGAAAACGGTTGCCGTCTTTACGACTTCCGCGGAATTTCAGGTGACCTTGATGAGAACAATCCGCTCTACGGTCTTTACCGCTTCAAGAAGGGCTTCTGCCCCGAAATTACCGAGTTTATCGGCGATTTCTACTATGTTTATAAGCCCCTTGTTTATAACGGAATGGAGCTTGCACAGAAGCTCCGCAAAAAGTTAAGAAAGGGTCACTGATTTTTGCGATGAGATACGTTGTACAAAAGGAAAATATAATTTCAAATCTCAATAAAATGCGTTCTCACTGTCCCACATCAGAGGTTATAGGTGTTATAAAAGGCAACGGCTACGGTCTGGGTCTTATTCCCATGGCAAAGCTCCTTTGCGAAAACGGTGTGCAGACACTTGCTGTTTCAAGGCTTGATGAGGCTGTTTCGCTACGTGAAAACAGTATCAATACTGCGATTCTTCTGTTAAGCCCTCCGTTTGATTCAGAGTCTGCAAAGACGTGTGCTGACCTTGATATTACCGCTACGGTTGACAGTCTTGCTACAGCAAAGCTTCTCAACAGTGCCGCTGCCGATAAAAAGGCAAAAGCACATATTATGCTTGATACGGGCTTTGCACGCTTTGGTTTTATGCCGGGTGAAGAGAACGATATTATTGCCGCTCTCACTACCTGTGAGAATGTTTCGTTTGAGGGAATTTATTCTCATTTTTACAACGCATTTTCATCTGATTCTTCGTCCGTAAAGCTGCAGGTCAGCCGCTTTAATACGGCGGTTGCCGCTGTTGAAGCAGCTGGCTTTAAGGGACTTAAAAAGCATATTTGCTCCTCTGCTGCTGCCGTAAAATATCCCGAGTATCATTTTGATGCAGTGCGTCTCGGCTCTGCTTTGCTCGGCAGAATTGCAGTGCCTAACAAGCCCGGTCTTGAAAAGGTCGGCTTTATGGAGTGCGAGGTAATTTCAATCAAAACTCTTCCCGCAGGTCACTTTGTAGGCTACGGTGAATCATATAAAACAACAAAAAAAACCAAGGCAGCTGTTGTACCGCTCGGTGTTTGTGACGGCTACGGTCTGAGTAAAACCGAGGTTGCTTTTACAAGCGGCGACAAGGTAAATTCTCTGCTTCGTAAGGTTAAGCGCTTTGGTGCTGACCAGACTCTCAGCTGTGTTATCTGCGGTAAAAAAGCTCAGGTAATCGGTAAGGTCGGTCTTACGGACCTTATTATCGACGTTACGGGTATTGACTGTAAGGTCGGTGACGTTGCAGCTTTTGAGTTCAATCCGACTCTTGTTGACGCACTTGTTAAAAAAGATTTTGTGTGAAAGGTTAGGCTATGGCTACAGATTTTCTTGAAAAAGCCGTTTCAACGGTACCTACCAAGCGTCAGCTTGACTGGATGGACGTTGAATACAGCGGCATAATATACTTCGGTATGAACACTTTTACCGGACGTAATGAGGGTACGGGCTTCGAAGAGCCTGACCTTTTCAACCCAACCTCATTCTCGGCAGAGCAGTGGGCAAAGGTTGCAAAACGTGCAGGTATGAAGGGTCTTGTGCTCAACTGTAAGCATTACGATGGCTTCTGTCTTTGGCCGACCGAATACACCGATTATTCAGTCAAATCAAGCAAATGGCTTGACGGTGAGGGCGACGTTGTAAAGGCGGTCAGCGATGCTTGCCGAAAATATGACCTCAAGTTCGGTATTGCACTTTCTCCGCTCGATTATCACGAGCCGAGCTTCGGTAAAGGTAAAGAGTACGATATATTCTTTATGAATCTGCTCAGAGAGCTTCTTACCAATTACGGTGACGTTTTCTGTGTCAGCCTTGACGGTGCTTCCGACCGCAGAAAAAATGCTAAAACTCAGGCTTACGATTGGGTGAGCTATTTCAAGCTTATCCGTGAGCTTCAGCCAAATGCCGCAATCACCAACTGCGGTCCCGATGTCCGCTGGTGCGGTAACAATTCGGGTGTCTGCCGTGTCAGCGAGTGGAGCGTTGTGCCTGCATATTACAGAGCTGTCGACGTTGACTCCGATAAGAAAATTTCAGTGCCCAAGGGTGCTGTCAATTTCACACAGACAGATATCGCAAGCAGACGTAAAATAAAGCGTTGCGAAGAGTTTATCTGGTATCCTGCAGAGGTTTCATTCCCTCTTCGTGACGATTGGTTTTATAAAAAAGGCAACGTGCTTTCAATAAAGCCTCTCTCAAAGCTTCAGCAGATTTACGATAATTCTGTCGGCGGTAATGCATCAATGCTTCTTGGTATTGCACCTCATCCCGACGGACTTATAAGCGAGAAGGATATCGAAACTCTCGTAACTTTCGGTGCAGTGCTTTCACTTCATTTTGAGGATAACCTTGCAAACGATTCAACAATGCAGGGCAACTGCAAGCTTGACGATCTTCACGCTCCGTCGAGAGCTTTGCCTGATAAACCGGGTTACTGGCATTCAGGCAACGACCCGAAGGATGCTGAACTTATTCTCGATATGGGTGACGAATACGACGTTGACCGTATTGTTCTCGGTGAAAACGTCGAAACAGGTCAGCAGATTGAAAAATTTGTGCTCTACGTTGAGAAAGACGGTAAGTGGAAAAAGGTTGAAACAGGTACAGTTATAGGCCGCAAGCATATCTGTGAACTTGACCTTTCTATCCGTACACGCCGCGTGAAACTCGTAATACTCAAAACAAGAAAATTCGCTACAATCAAAGAATTTTCAGTATATTAAAAATATTAAAGCCGCTTTGTTATAATCAAAGCGGCTTCTTAAATAAACATTTGTGTTATTTGATGTTGTTCATATAATTCTTTCGTCGATGTAAAATCAAATTAGAACGAAGGAGGAATATATAATGAACACAGATAAAATTTTAGCAGAATCAATCGCAAAAGAGTATGCACCTAAAGAAAATTCAAAAATCATTGCATTAAAAAAGCTTGATAACAAAGCAAAGCTGCCCGCTAATATTTTCGGATATACTTTCGGAATTGTTTCAGCACTTGTTGCAGGCACCGGAATGTGTTTGTCAATGCAGGTTATCGGCAGCGGTACAGCTTCATTCGTGCTTGGTATTATCGTCGGAATTATTGGATTTGCAGGCTGTGCCGTAAATTATCCGCTTTATAAAAAGCTTCTCGAAAAGGGCAAGGCTAAATATGCATATGAGATAGTCGAGCTTGCACGAGAAATTGCGAATAAATGAGTAACCCGGGAGGTAGTATGAATAAATCTGAAAGTAAATATTTCAATACTGCCAGAAAAATGGATCTTGCACTGATATCTCTGCTTAAAAAGAAGCCGCTTGAGTATATCAGTGTAAGTGAGATATGCAAAACAGCAGGTGTAAACCGTTCAACTTTTTATTTGCATTACGAAAACATAGGCGAGTTGCTCAATGAAACAACAAGATATTTGCTGAATGATTTCCTTTCATATTTTTCGCTGGATTTGCAATCGGTTTCTTTAAACCTTGAAACCTGCAGCCTTGAAGAACTTGAGTTTATATGCGATAAGTATATGTCGCCTTACTTGAACTATGTCAGAGATAACAGAGAGGTTTTCAGAGTCGTTCTGCCTAATAACCATGTGTTGGGATTTGATGGTGTATATGAAAATATGTTTAAACATATTTTCAATCCTATTCTGGATAGGTTCAAATATCCTGAAAGCTACAGAAAATATGCTATGATGTATTATATGAAGGGCATAAACGCAATTATTTCCGAATGGCTCAAAGAAGACTGTGTCAAGCCTATAGAAGAGGTTTCGGAAATTATTTCAATATGTATTTACGGGTTATATAAAAGATAAGAAAGAGGTAACACGAAAACAATCGTGTTACCTCTGCTTTTTTATTCTTCTGTTTTTTCAAACTGGCTGTTGTAAAGGTTGGCATAGAATCCGTCAAGAGCCATAAGCTCGTCGTGGCTGCCTTGCTCAACAATATCACCGTTGTTCATACACAGGATAAGGTCTGCGTTGCGTATTGTCGAAAGGCGGTGAGCAATTATAAAACTTGTTCTGCCTTTCATAAGGTTATCCATAGCACGCTGAATCAGTATCTCCGTACGTGTGTCAACCGAGCTTGTTGCCTCGTCGAGAATGAGTATTTTCGGGTCGGCAAGTATAGCTCTTGCGATAGTCAGAAGCTGCTTCTGACCCTGCGAAATATTCGTTACCTCTTCGTTAAGCTCCATCTGATATCCGTCAGGCAGTGTGCGTACAAAATGGTCAACCTGAGCCAATTTTGCAGCTTTTATGACCTCTTCGTCTGTTGCATCGAGCTTGCCGTAGCGGATGTTGTCCATAATGCTTCCGCAGTACAGCCACGTGTCCTGAAGCACCATACCGAATTCACTTCTCAGGTCGTGTCTGTCAAACTCTGTGAGGTTGTATCCGTCAACGTATATTGCACCATCGGTAAGCTCGTGGAAACGCATAAGCAGCTTTACCATTGTGGTTTTGCCTGCACCTGTAGGACCTACGATGGCGATTTTCTGTCCGCTCTTAACCTTTGCCGAGAAGTCGCTTATTACTATTTTATCGGTATCTTCATATCCGAATTTTACGTGTTCAAAGGTTATATCACCGTGTATTTCAACGTCTGAAAGCTTGCGTGTTGCCTTAGAGTCGTCCTCTTCAGGCTCTTCAAGGAATTCGAATACACGCTCTGCAGCTGCAGCCATTCTCTGAAGCTGAGCTGAGATATTTGCAAGCTGGTTGATGGGCTGGTTGAAGTTTCTGACGTACTGAAGCATAGCCTGAATTCCGCCGATGTCGAGCTGACCTTTTGAAGCAAGTATTGCACCTACCACGCAAACCATTACGTAGCCGAGGTTGCCTACAAAGCCCATAAGCGGCATCATAAGACCCGAAAGGAATTCGGCTTTTCTTGCATTTTCCGCAAGCTGGTCGTTGAGCTCGTCAAACTCTTCAATCGAGCGCTTTTCACCGTTGAAAGCCTTAACTACAAGGTGAGCACCGTACATTTCTTCAATGTGTCCGTTTACCGCACCTAGAAAATTCTGCTGTTTTCGGAAATGCGGCTGAGAAAGCTTGACAATGTTGCGTACAACTATCAGCGATACGGGTACGGTCAGTACTATTATCAGTGTCAGCAGGGGACTTGTCAGCAGCATCATTGCCAGTATACCTATAAGTGAGGTGACGGAGGTTGCCGCCTGTGTGATGCTCTGTGTCAGTGCCTGCTCGAGTGTATCAACGTCGTTTGTGATTCGTGAGAGCACATCACCCTGGCTCTGTTTATGGAAGAAGCTGAGCGGGATTCTGTTGATTTTCTTCATTATGTCGTTACGAAGGTTGAATGAAAGCCTTGTTGTAACACCTGCCATAATGAATGACTGCAGGTAGCTGAATGCCGCACTTACAGCATACACTGCAACAAGAATCGTCAGTATCTGTCCGACTTTTACAAGGTTAATTGTACCGGTTGAATCTATCATCCTGCGTACACCTGCCGCAACCTCATTTGTTGCGTTTGCAAGTATTCGAGGACCTATAACGTTAAACAGTGAGCCGCCTGCTGCAAATATTACTACAGCAATAAATCTTAATTTGAACGGTGCAATAAGTCTTAGAATTTTCTTTACGGTACCTTTGAAATCCTTAGGCTTTTCATGCGGTCTGTCGGGAGCGCCGTGCTTCGGAAGCTTGCGGAATGAGTGTGGTTTCATAGTTTTTTCTTTCATTCCAGTTCCTCCTTTGCAAGCTGTGATTCGGCAATTTCGCGGTATTCTTCACAGTTTTTAAGAAGTTCCTTGTGCGTACCCTTGCCGACTATTCTGCCTTCGTCAAGCACAATTATCTGCTCTGCGTTCATTATTGTGCTGACTCGCTGTGCTACTATCAGCACGGTTGCATCGGAGGTGTAAGTTTTAAGTGCCTTGCGCAGTGCCGCATCCGTTTTGAGGTCGAGTGCGGAGAAGCTGTCGTCAAAAATATATACGGGTGCTTTCTTTACAAGTGCTCTTGCGATTGCGAGCCTTTGTCGCTGACCGCCGCTGACGTTTGTACCACCCTGAGATATGTCGGAGTCAATACCTTCGGGCATATCGTAAACGAACTTTGCCTGTGCTGTTTCAAGTGCACTCTTTATAACCTCGTCGTCTGCATCGGGGTTTGAAATGAGCATATTGCTCTTTACCGTACCGGAGAAAAGCAAGCCCTTCTGCGGCACATAGCCGATGTTTTCGCGAAGTGAGTGCATTGACAGCTCACGTATATCAATGCCGTCATATGTGATTGAGCCTTCTGTTACGTCGTAAAAACGGGGGATAAGGTTAATCAGTGTAGATTTGCCTGAACCTGTTGAGCCGATAAATGCCGTTGTCTGACCGGGTAGGGCAGTGAAAGAAATATTGCTGATTACGCAGTCGTCAGCGTTGCTGTATCTGAATGAAACATCCTTGAATTCAATAACGCCTTTAGGTTCGGACAAAGTCTGAGGTTTTGCAGTATCGTTGATAGAAGGCTCAGCCTTGAGTACCTCTGCAAGACGGTTGATTGAGACCATAGCTCTGGGGATACTTACAAAAATCATAGCGATAAAAAGGAACGACATAATAACGTGCATTGCGTACTGAATGTATGCCATCATATCGCCGATTTCAAGTGTACCGTCTTTGATTGCACCTGCACCGAACCACACAATAGCGATAGTTGAAAAGTTCATTATTATCGTCATTGCAGGCATTACGATTGCGATTGTTCTCTGCACAAACCTGTTTGTCATACGAAGGTCTTTATTGGATTTTTCAAATCGTTCTTCCTCGTGTTTTTCGTTGCCGAATGCACGTATTACCATAAGACCCGAAAGGTTTTCACGGCTGACAAGGTTGAGCTTGTCAATCAGCTTTTGCAGTGCCTTGATTTTGGGCATTGCTGCAACAAGACCTATACATATGATGCTCAGCAGAATTGCTACGGCAACAAGCAGAATCCAGCTCATACCTTTGCTTTTGCTCAGGGCAAGTATGATACTGCCTACAGCCATTGTAGGGGCAAAAAACACCATTCTAATGCCGCCGCTGAGTATGCCTTGTACCTGCTGAATATCGTTTGTAGTTCTTGTAATGAGTGATGCGGTAGAGAATTCATCCATCTCGTTGTTGGAAAACTTAAGCACGCGGTCAAATACGTCGTGACGCATTCTGCGTGAGATTATGGATGAAGTTTTTGTTGCGAAATAGCTTACGCTTACCGCTGCTGCAACGCATACAAGTGCCATTGCAAGCATCTTTACACCTTCTGTGAGAATAAAGGTCATCTGTCCCTCTTTTCCGTTGAGGGCAACGATTCCTTCGTCAACAAGGGTTGCCATCATTGAAGGCAGTAGCAGCTCTGTGAATGCCTGAATTATAAGAAAAAACAGGCTCAGTGCCGCATAACCTGCAGCGTATTTCAGATAACTGAGTACCTTTGCCATTTGCCTCCTCCTTTTACTTCTTTTTTACATTATCTTTCTTATTTTACATTATAGTGCTACTGAGCACAATGCAAAATTGTAAATTTTTTGTTAAAATGCAAAATAATTTCCTTTGCTTCAGTGAACTAAATCGTTAAAGTATACACAAAATAAGCGTAATATGCGTTATTTTTCTACTATGTGACGAAATATGTGTTTAATTCAATTTTTGTTTGCATATCGTGTTACAGTGTGATATATTATAATATATTTATTTTATTATGGGTTGGTGTTTTTCGGTGAAGGTTATCGATATCCTCAATAACGGAAAAGTTAACGTTTCCTGCGAGCTTTTTCCGCCCAAGGTCTGGTCTCAGGTTTCAGGTGCCAAGCAGGTTGTGCGTGATATTGCCAGGCTTTCTCCGTCTTTTATTAGTGTTACCTACGGTGCGGGCGGCGGTACAAGTGAGCACACTGTTGATTTGAGCCGTGAGGTTCAATCCTGCGGTGTTACAGCTCTTGCTCATCTTACCTGCCTTTCAACCGATGAAGCCAAGCTTATCTCTGTTATTGAGCAGCTTAAAGCCGACAATATCGAGAATATTCTTGCTCTTCGTGGTGATAAAGGCGAGCTTTCAGTGCCGGGTGCGTTTGCTCATGCGAGCGACCTTATTTCTCTTATCCGCAAGTATGGTGATTTCTGTATCGGCGGTGCCTGTTATCCCGAGTGTCATCCTGAATCTTCAAGTGTTGCGGCTGACCTTGAGGGACTTAAGATTAAGGCTGAAAGCGGATGTCAGTTTTTCACAACCCAGATGTTTTTTGACAACAACGTTTTCTATAAATTTATGTACAGGCTTCTTGCGGCAGGTATCAATGTGCCCGTAGTTGCAGGTATAATGCCCGTAACCAACAGTGCACAGCTTGACCGTATAGTTTCTCTTTCGGGCTCGGGTATTCCGCTCAGGTTCAAAGCTATTGCCGACAGATTTGCTTCAGATCCCGATGCAATGAAGCAGGCAGGTATAGCCTACGCAACCGAGCAGATTATCGACCTTGTTGCAAGCGGAGTTAACAATATACATATTTATACGATGAATAAGCCTGATATTGCAGCAGGCATTATGGCAAATCTCTCAGATATTATCGGAAAGTGAGGCACCGTTCAATATGAGTTTTAAAGAGCAATTCGGCTCCCGTCTTCTTTTTTGCGACGGTGCTATGGGCACAATGCTTCAGTCGCTCGGCCTGCCGCCGGGTAAGCGTGCTGACCATTGGAGTATCGAGCAGCCCGATAAAGTAAAAAGCGTACATTTAAAATATCTTGAGTGCGGCTGTGATATCATTACGGCAAACACTTTTTCTGCACCTGCAGGCGGTGAATATACACCTGAGCAGATTGCCAAAGCTGGTGTGAATGTTGCAAGGTCAGCCGTAGCAGAAAGCGGCAGGCACGCTTTTGTAGCTCTCGATATGACTTCAACGGGTGAACTTCTTGAGCCTTTTGGCTCTCTTACTTTTGACGATGCTTACGAAGGTTTTGCCCGTACAGTCAGAGCAGGTGAGGCGGCAGGTGCCGACCTTATACTTATCGAAACTATGACTGATACTGCCGAAATCAAAGCGGCAGTGCTCGCTTCAAAAGAAAATTCTTCTCTGCCCGTTGTCGTTACCTTTACGGTTGATGAAGACGGCAGACTTATGAATGGAGCGGATATTATCACCGCTGCCGCTCTTATCGAGAGCCTCGGTGCTGACGGTGTCGGTCTCAACTGCGGCTTCGGTCCCGAAAAAATGCTTGAGTTTGTACCCGGGCTTCTCAGCTTTACAACTCTTCCCGTGCTTATCAATTCAAACGCAGGTATGCCGAATGTTGTCGACGGCAAGACCGTATACGATGTCGATGCTGTGCAGTTTGCCGAAAGTGCAGAAAAGCTCGTGCGTCTGGGCTGTGCGGCTGTCGGCGGCTGTTGCGGTACAACTCCTGCTCATATTTCCGCAGTAGTTGAGCGTTGCTCATCCGTAGGCATATGTAGAAAACCCGAAATAAACCGTAAGAGCTTTGTTTCATCACGTTGTAAGACGGTTTTCTTCAACGATAAAACAGTTATTATAGGCGAGCGTATCAACCCCACGGGTAAGCCAAAGCTCAGAGCCGCACTTCAGGAAGGTAACCTCGAGTATCTCTGCGGTGAAGCAACCTCTCAGGAGGCGGCAGGGGCAGATATCCTCGATGTCAACGTCGGCATTTCTCAGATTGACGAAGTGAAGGTACTTGCCGATGCTGTCAAACGTGTACAGCAGGTGACAACCCTGCCTTTGCAGATTGATACGTCAGATGTGCGTGCACTCGAAAAAGCACTGCGTGTATATGTCGGTAAGCCGCTTATCAACTCCGTCAACGGTTCGGAGGAGTCACTCAGTACGGTGCTTCCGCTTGCGGCTAAATACGGTGCTATGGTAGTAGGTCTTACCCTTGACGATAAGGGCATTCCCGAAACTGCCGAGGGCAGAATTGAAATCGCAAAACGTATTATAAACCGTGCGGCTCAGTACGGTATCGATAAAAGCGATATCATCATTGACCCCCTTACAATGACTATAAGTACTGCCGATAACGGTGCACTTCCGACTCTTCAGGCGCTTGACGTGCTCAAAAATGAAATCGGCGTGCATACCGTACTCGGTGTATCAAATATTTCATTCGGCTTACCGAACAGAGAAAAAATCAATTCAACTTTTTTCTCACTTGCTATGCAGAAGGGACTCAGTGCAGGCATTGTCAATCCGCTCAATGCCGCTATGATGGATGCGTATTATTCGTTCAATGCGCTGTTTGCACGCGACCCGGGCTGTCTTGAATATATTGCCAACAATGCTGTTATAGGGCATAGCGAGAAGACGGTGGTTGTAAATAAGCCTGAAGCTCCAAAAGCCGATAATCTCAGGTCAGCAGTAGTAAGTGGTCTTGCAGAAAAATCTGCTCAGCTTACAAAGTCGCTTCTCGTTGAAAAAACTCCGCTCGAAATAATCGACGGTATGCTTATCCCTGCGCTTGACGAAACGGGCAGACTGTTTGAAGAAAAGAAACTGTTTCTTCCTCAGTTGCTTCTTTCCGCTAAGGCGGCAACTGCGGCATTTGACGTAATAAAATCCGCAATCGCACAAAGCGGCGGAAGTGAAAATAAAAAGGGTAAAATAATCCTTGCAACCGTCAAGGGTGACGTGCACGATATCGGCAAGAATATCGTAAAAGTACTTCTTGAAAATTACGGTTACGACGTTATCGACCTTGGTAAGGATATATCACCCGAAGTTATAGTCGAAAGAGCAAAGGCAGATAATGTCAAACTTATCGGATTGAGTGCACTTATGACTACAACTGTGCCGAATATGGCTCAGACTATTGCTTTGCTCCGCAGTGAGCATAACTGCAGAGTTATGGTCGGCGGTGCAGTGCTTACGGCAGATTATGCCGATGAAATCGGTGCTGATTTCTACTGTAAAGATGCTATGGCGTCTGTACGCTGTGCAGAAAAACTACACGAGGATGGTGAGCTTATATGAGCTTATTTAACAAATATAAAACTAAAGGCAGCAATTACTCAATAAAACAGATCGACCTTTCCGTTATGCCGGAAGGTACACCTGACGAACTTAAATATCTCTATGAGCAGACTGTTGTTGACCGCGGTGAAGGTTATCTCGGTCACCCCGATTCGGTGCTCCTCAAAAACGGTGATATTCTTACTTTCTATCCTAAGGGACACGGTAAGGGTGCCGCTCTTTCACGCAGAAGTATTGACGGCGGCGTAAGCTTTACCGATGGCGTTAAAAATCCGCCCAAATCGTGGGAAGGCTCACGCGAAACACCTACGGTTTACCGACTCGAGTTTAACGATCCCGATACTCCCGATAAGCTGCTACTTGTCTGCGGCAATCCCAAGTGGGGCACAGAGCCTACAACGGGCGGCTTTAACTGCTCACTTTCTTGCGACGAGGGTGAAACCTGGAGCGAGTTTGAGCTGTTTTACAAGGGTATGAATACTATTGTCGCTATGGCTTCACTTACAAGGCTTAAAGAAAACGGTAAGTTTGCCGATAAATGGATGGCACTCTTCCACGATAAGCATTTCCATAACTACAAAACAATACTCAGCTTTGATAAAGACGGTAAAATGCACTGGAGCGAGCCTGAAAAATACTTTGCGAAATACCGCGGTATCGAAAAAGGCAGTAATATGTGTGAGGTTGAGTGCGTACGCTCCGACGGCGGTAAGGGCGATGAGCTTTGCCTGCTGACACGAAGCAATACCAAGAAGATAAATTCGCTCATTACATTCTCAAAGGACGAGGGCAAAACCTGGTCCGAGCCTGTTGAGCTTCCTGCCGCACTCAACGGTGAGCGTCATAAGGCAGATTATCTGCCCGACGGCAGACTGATTATAACTTTCCGCTCAATTGAGCGTGACCCGCAGAAGAATAAAATCAACATTGAAAAGGGTCATACTAAACGCGGCTGGTACAGCGAAGGCTGGATCGCTTGGGTAGGTACTTACGACGACCTTAAAAACGGCAGAGAGGGTCAGTACAGAATCAAGATTGCTCATACATATCTTAACTATCAGAATGAGCCTGATCTCGTTGCTAACGGCGACTGCGGTTATTGCGGTAACGTTGTGCTTGAAGACGGTACTTTTGTTACCTCTACCTACGGCATTTTTACAGCTGACGAAAAGCGTCATACATATATTGTTTCAAAACGCATCCGTCTTGCGGATACCGATAAACTTCTTTAATTATCAGCGGAGATTTGACTTATGGGTACTTATAACTATAACGATACAACGCTTTATAATCTTCGTATGCTCTATGAGCAGATGGGCTATAAACGTTTCAAGATGAGTAAGTTTGAGGAATACGATCTCTACCTTGAATACAAAAAATTCCTCTCAACAGAAAACATTATTACTTTCACCGATCTTCACGGTAAGCTCTTTGCACTCAAGCCCGATATTACGCTTTCTATTGCAAAGAATGCGAAGCCCGGTGAAGCACAGAAGCTCTATTACAAAGAGAATGTCTACAGAGCTTCAAGAGAAACAAAGGAGTATAAAGAAATCACTCAGCTCGGTCTCGAGTATATCGGTGATATCGATGCCTATACTCTCGGTGAGGTTGTGCTTCTTGCCGCTCGCAGTCTAAAGGCTGTAAGCAGTAACTATGTGCTTGATATTTCTCATATGGGCTTTGTTTCCGCTTTGCTTGACACAACTCAGCTCAGCGACAGCCGTAAAGAAAAGCTTATCGGTTTCCTCGGCAAGAAGGATACTCACGAGCTGCTTTCAAGCTGTGAGCATTACGGTGTAGAGCCCGAAACAGCACAGAGTATAGCTATGCTCTCTGAAATATACGGTGACTTTGAGTCAACCTATCCCCGTATACGTGAGCTTGCCGTTACTCCCGCTATGGTTGATGCGGCTGAGGAGCTTAAAGCTCTTTATGATTTCCTCAAGGCTTCGGGTGAGGGTGAGCATATCAATCTCGACTTCTCAATCGTTAACGATATGAGCTATTACAACGGCGTCATTTACCGCGGTTATGTTGAATCTGTGCCTTGCAGTGTGCTCAGCGGCGGCAGATACGACAACCTTCTCAAAAAGCTCGGTAAAGACTGTCAGGCAATCGGCTTTGCAGTTTATGTCGATATCCTTGAGCTCTATGCAAAGTATGAGAAAGAGTACGACGTTGACGTGCTTCTTTGCTACGATAAGGGTGTTTCACCCGTAAAAATATCCGAAAAGGCCGCAGAGTTTACCGCTCAGGGTAAATCTGTCAAGGTGCTGAATTCAATACCTGACGGTCTCAAATACAAACAGCTTGTAACAATCAAGGAAGGGGAGTGAGCCGATAATGGATTATCTTAATATAGCACTGCCCAAGGGCAGACTCGGCGAAAAGGTATACGATATGTTTGAACGTATCGGCTACGGTTGCCCCGCAATCCGTGAGAAAAACAGAAGCCTTATTTTTGAAAACCACGAGAACAAAGTGCGCTATTTCTGGTCAAAGCCGTCCGACGTTGCAATTTACGTCGAGCGCGGTGCGGCAGATATCGGCGTTGTCGGTAAGGATATTCTTCTCGAGTATGAGCCTGATATCTACGAGCTTCTTGATATGAATATCGGTAAGTGCAGAATGTGCGTTGCCGCTCCCGATGTTTTCCGTGATAACCCCGAGAAGACTCTCAGGGTTGCAACCAAGTTTGTAAATATTGCCCGTGCACACTATGCGAAAAAGGGCAGAGATATAGAAATCTGTAAGCTCAACGGCTCAATCGAGATTGCACCTATACTCGGTATGACGGACGTTATCGTCGATATCGTTGAAACCGGTACAACTCTCAAGGAGAATAACCTTGCTGTTATCGAGTCAATAATTCCGATAAGTGCAAGGCTTGTTGCAAACAAGGCAAGCACAAAGTTTAAAAATGAGCAGATTGCAGATATACGCAGAAAGCTTCAAGAGGTAATTGAGAAATGATAAAGATTTATGAAGGCGGTCTCAAAGCAGAAGATATTTTTGACCGCACAGAAGAAAAAAATACGGTAGGCGAAATTGTAGCCGATATTATTGCAGATGTACGTAAAAACGGTGATGCCGCACTTAAGGCATATTCCGAAAAATTTGACGGTGCAAAGCTCGACAGTCTCGAAGTTTCTGCTGAGGAAATCGATGCGGCTTTTGCTGCTCTCGAGCCCGAGTTTGTTGCAATTATTGAAGAAGCGGCAGAAAATATCCGCGAATTTCACCGTCATCAGGTAAGGACAGGCTTTGCAATCACTCCTCGTGACGGCGTTGTACTCGGTCAGCGTGTAATTCCGCTCGAGCGTGTAGGTCTCTACGTGCCCGGCGGCACTGCAAGCTATCCTTCATCTGTTCTTATGAACTGTATCCCTGCAAAGCTTG
>JAZSEX010000077.1:0-25987 GCA_045531935.1 Acutalibacteraceae bacterium
CAACGGCGGGTAAGCTCATAGCTCTTGTTTATATCGTTTTTGATTTCAAGGCAGGGCTGTGCAACACCGGGCGTGTATGCAAGGGAAAGCGATTCTTTGTCCTGCACCTTTGCACGTGCAGTAACCTCAACCTTGCCCTTCCACTCATAGTGGAGACGAAGTGATTCTTTTGCGTAATCCATTTTTATTGTCCTTTTTGATATATGAAATATTATTTATAAATCGATATGGGACCTTACGGTCACTCGATATAAGTTCGTTTCACTCACTTTCGATATGATATAAATCACTTGTGCCGCCAGGCACATATCGAGTTGCGAAGCAACATATCAAATCGAAGATATATCACAAATCCCGTTATGGATTTATATCGCGTAAAAACGCATAGCGTTTTTACACTATTCCCACGGAAATTTATAGCTAAGATCAAGGTCATCACGAACCTTACAGAATTCAGCCTGAACCGATTCATTTATCGGTACGCCTGTATTTTTACGCTCCTGCCATACGAGCCACTCTTTTTCACCTGCAGTATAGATGCGGTCGTGACCCGGCTGTTTGCGTGAAGCACGCACAGAGCGTATGACGTCACCTGCCTTTTTACGGCAGAGCTCTTCACCGAGAAAGTGATTTGCATCTATTGCGATAAAGAAATGACCGAGATGATAGGGACGAAGGTTGCCGTCCTTATCCTTGCCGTTTATATTTTTTCCGTAGTTACCATCCTGAAGAACAGACGACAGAAGCTCAACCACCATTGCGTAGCCGAAGCCCTTGTAGCCGCCAAGCTCTTCACCGATACCGCCGAGAGTTGTAAGAGCGGCAGAGCCGTTAAGGATTTTACCGAGTGCAGTGCCTGCATCCCCCTCAACAGAGTTGCCACCAAAATCAATGACAGTGCCGTAACTGATATCCTTACCGATACGGTCATAGTACTCAAGCTTGCCGTTCTGCGTGATTGAAGTGGCACAGTCGATATTGAAATCAAACTCTTCATCCGTCGGGATGCCGACTGTAAGAGGATTTGTGCCGAACATACCCTCAACGCCGAAGGTAGGGGCAACGGTAGGTCTTGCGTTTGTACCCGTAATACCGATACAGCCTGCTTCGGTTGCCATTGTAGTATAGTAGCCTGCGATACCGTAGTGGCAGGAATTGCGTACGGCAACCATACCCATACCGTACTGCTTAGCTTTATCAACAGCTATACTCATAGCCTTACAGCCGATAACCTGACCCATACCGTCGTGACCGTCGACCACAGCGGTAGTAGGAGTTTCTTTGATAATTTCAAAGTTTGTTACAGGATTCTGGATACCTGCCCTGATTCTGTCGATATAAAAGGGCTTGAAACGGTTACACCCATGCGACTCGATACCTCTTCTGTCGGACTCGAGAAGTACGTCAACTACAATCTCCGCATCCTCTTCAGGCACACCGACACCGATAAAAGCATCCTTTGTAAAATCGTACAGGGTTTTCCAATCAAGAACAACCTTTGCCAAAATATGCGCTCCTTGCAATATTAAATTTTACGGCAAATTAAAATTATTCTTCCTCTGCCCAGTTTTTGGCTCTTTCAACAGCACGCTTCCAGCCCTTATAAAGTCTGTCACGCTCTGCAGTATCCATCTTGGGTGTGAATACGGTATCAACCTCGCGGTTGCTCTCAATTTCAGCCGTATCCTTCCAGTAGCCTATGCAAAGACCTGCAAGGTAAGCCGCACCGAGTGCCGTTGTTTCAACGGTTTTGGGTCGGTCAACCTTTGTGCGGATAAGGTCAGCCTGAATCTGCATCATAACGTCACTGACGGATGCACCGCCGTCAACACGAAGCTCACTCAGCTCAATGCCCGAGTCATTAGTCATAGCTTCAAGCAAATCAGTCATCTGGTAAGTTATGCTCTCGAGCACTGCACGGCAGAAGTGTGCACGGTTGACACCGCGTGTAAGACCGACAATACAGCCTCTTGCGTACATATCCCAATAAGGTGCACCGAGACCTGTGAATGCAGGCACAAGGTAGATGCCGTTTGCATCGGGTACGGTTTCGGCAAGCTCGTCACAGCGGCGTGCCGTATCAACCATATGGAGCTCATCACGAAGCCACTTGATAACACTGCCTGCGTTGAAAGCGGAGCCTTCGAGTGCGTACTCAACCTTATCACCGATACCCCAGGCAACGCCTGAAAGCAGGTTGCTCTTTGACTCAACACGGGTTTCGCCCGTATTCATAAGCAGGAAACAGCCTGTACCGTAGGTATTCTTAGCCTGACCGGGTTTGAAACAGCCCTGACCGAAGAGAGCGGCAGGCTGGTCACCGATTGCACCGCAGATAGGTGTGCCTGCAAGTGCTTCAAGACCGAGTATACCGGGAGCTACTGTGCCGTAATTCATGCTCGACGGTACAGCCTGAGGAAGTATTGACATTGGTATACCCATTTTTTCGCAGAGATATTCATCCCAGCAGAGCTTATCAACGTCAAACAGCATAGTACGTGAAGCGTTGGAGTAATCCGTCACGTGAGCTTTACCGCCCGTAAGATTCCAGATAAGCCATGTTTCAACCGTACCGAAAAGCAGATTACCCTCATCGGCAAGCTGCTTTGCGGCAGGCACGTTGTCGAGAATCCATTTTATTTTTGTGCCCGAGAAATAGGCATCTATAAGCAGACCCGTGTGCTGCTTGATATAATCGCCAAGACCCTCTGCCTTGAGCTTTTCGCAGTAATCCGCTGTACGGCGGCACTGCCAGACAATAGCGTTGTAAACAGGCTTGCCCGTAGTTTTATCCCAGAGGATTGTGGTTTCACGCTGGTTGGTGATACCGATTGCCTTAATCTCCTCGGGCTTTACGGTGCCCTTTGCAAAAAGAGAAGTTATTGAATGAAACTGACTGTAAAGAATCTCCATAGGGTCGTGTTCAACCCATCCTGCCTGCGGATATATCTGGTCAAACTCATTCTGTGCGCTTGCGGCAATTCTGCCGCGCTTGTCAAAAGCAATCGCTCTCGAGCTTGTTGTACCCTGATCGAGTGCAAGAATATATTCTGCCATCACATTCATCCTTTCACTATATATTTTACAATATTTTATAATACTGCACATAATGTGTACAGTCAATTAAACAATGTGTAAACGAATAAATAAATTACAGCTTATAATAACCTCCCTCATCAGAGGGAGCCGACCAAAACGGCATCGACCAAATCTTGCTCAGCCTCAGTCGAGCCATTGAATGAATGCCGTTTTATCTGTGCAGTTGTATCCTGCATTAATGTAAAAATTTAATGTATCTTCGTTTTTTGAACCTGTAAGCAACATCATTTTATAACAATTTTCATCTTCTGCAATTTTCTTTGCAAAATTCAAACATTCCGTTGCATAACCTTTTCCCCGAAAATCAGAATGAGTAACAACATTTTCGACAAAAGCATATGGCCTGATATTTCTTGTTAAATTAGGAATGATTACGCATACACAGGAAGATACTATTTTATCATCAATTACCTTAACGATAATATGATGATTTTTATCCTGCATAATCGTACTCCAGATTCTTTCCAAATGTTTTGTCATTTCCGGAACGGTTTCTTCATGTAAGTGTAAATATAATTCCAATATTTTACTCAATTCGTTTTCATAAACTTCTCTAACCATACATAACACTCCGCAAATCAAATGTTAGCGATATGTGACCTTGAGGTCACTCGATATATTTTGCTTACAGCAAATTTCGATATAACCTCATTTCATTCGGTTACGATATGATATAAATCCTCTCGTGCTTTTTGGCATATGCCCAAAAGCATATCGCGTTGCGAAGCAACATATCGAATTTTTAATATATGCCTTTGGCGTATATTAAAAATATATCGCAAATCCGCAAGGGATTTATATCGTTACAGTTTGTCACAGACAAACTGTACAAGCATCGGTGCGGCTGTGATTCCGCTCGGCTTAACATTATACTCATATGACCAGCGTGTGCCCTTTCGTCTCCAGGCATCGGGGCCGTACCAACGGCAGGCAGGGTCAACCATATGCAGTGCCGCAAAGGTATTGTAGCGGTTACCGAATGCGGTTATTTCAACAAGGTGCTCACCCTCGCTGAGCTTACCGAGAGTAGCGGTATAGGGAGCGAGTGCAACAGTGCCGACACGCTCTCCGTCAACACTGACGGTGCATACGGGCTGTGCAAAGTGCGGAATCATAACACCAAGCTCTTCACCGTTGCCGTTTACCTTGCACTTGTAGGTTACGTTGCCGCCGTAGAAAGGCAGACCCTGACGTGTCCAGTCACCGAATTCAAGCTCACGCACGGGAGCGGTAACCTTATAGTTTCTGCCCTTGAGCTCAACACCGAAATCACCGAGAAGATAGACGGCTTCAAGAGTTGAAACCTTACCGAATGAGCGTGAAAGCACGATAACGTTTTCGCCTTTTTCGAGTTTGCCAAGGTTGACGGTAGTAATTGAATCGTCAACGTAGATGCCTGTCTTTACCATATCGACAGCCTTGCCGTTGAAGGTGATACTGCTCTTGTCAAAATCCTCGAGTGCGAGGCTGACGTTATCAACCTCGACATCGGAATAAACGGTATACTTAAGGTCTACTTGCTCTGTTTCTTCCTGCTTACCGAAGAGCCACGGCTGTGCACCGCCTGCAATCTCGTTTTTCATATTAAGCTCTGCCTTGAGAGTGTCACCGATACGGAGAATCTCTTCGTTTGCTCTCCACTCACCGCCGTTTAATCTGTACTCGGGCATATCGAGCAGGGCAACGTTAGGCTCGGCAAGCTCAACCTCTGCTCTGAAGGGTAGGTAACCGAGCTCTGTACGCTCCTTACGGGCAACGGGCTTTGCATCGGACTTGCCTTCGGTGAGCTTAAGAAGCACGCTGTCGTGCGGATAAAGCTCAAAGTCAACAAGCGTATTGCCCTCGGCATAGCTTGCGGCAAGCGTTGTAACGGAGCCGTCCATAGTATTCCACAGCTCGGGTATATATTCACCCTTGATGCGAAGTGTATAGTCATCACTGTTGCAGGAGTAGTGACCTGCAGAGTGATTGATAGGCGCAATAAACAGCCAGCGGCAGCCGTCATCCTGACGAAGCTGATACATATGGTTATCCGTACGCTCACCGTCTTCGTCACGCAGGTCGATTTCACGGTCTGACTCGAGTGCATTGGTAAGCTGAATTTCAGACCAGCCGATTACCGTATTCTCTGCGGCAAAAGCTTTGGCTTCGTTGCTCTCAACAGCATCGACATACTCGGGCAGGCTGCCTGCAAAGATTACCTTGCCGCCGTTTGCCTTGAATTTCTTAAGGAATTCGAGAGTTGTGCCTCTGACAGTAAGAAGGTTGGGGACAATAATTGTATCGTACTGCATACAGCCGACCTTTGTTGTGCCGTTTGACTGGGCAGGAAGGTTAGCCTCGCAGATATAGTTGTAATCAATAAGGTTGAAGAGAAGCCAATCTGCAAGCTGCATAAACTGGTCGTTCATCTCTTCACGGATTGCCGCCGTCTGCTCCTTGGGGCCGAAACGCAGCCAGTAGCTTTCAATCGGATGAATTACACCTACACGTACAACGGGCTTACCTCTTGTCATAGCGGTGTTGACACGTGCAAAGTGGTCTTCGATATATGTATACTCTTTATACCAAGGTGACTGGTGACCGATACAAGCGGGATAGTCACGCTTTGCTTCACCTTTCATTGATACCCAGTAGAGGTGAGGCACACGCACGGTTACACCGAGCACTGCCTGCCAGTCGCCCTGAAGCTTATGACCGGTAAACTTGAAATCCCAACCGGTAACGCCGTAAAGCTCACTGAGCATACCCTCTCTGCCATACTGATGCACTGCAGACTGACACTGCTTTGCAGTTGTGAACTCACGGCTGTCGCAGAGCATATCAATACCCGGAATACCGAAGCCGCGGTAAGAACGCATACAATCACCGACTGCGGCATTCTGACTCTCGAGTGACGGCTCTTCCATCATATGACCGGTGAGCATAATGCCGTTTTTGTCGCACCAGCCGCCGATGTTGTCGGCAAAAGCCTGTGCAAAACGCTCTGCAATATGGTCGTGGTAATGGTAGCGTGTGACCGAAACCTTACCCTCGGGAAGCTCCCAGAAAAGCTCGGGCAATTTATCAAAAAGCTCTTCGCCGTACATCTCACGGTACGTATCGGCAAAGTCGGTTGTATAGGGAAGAAACGCATCGGTATCACCTATTGCTTTACCGAACATCTTCTTGCGTGCAACCTGCGGCTCATCGGTAAAGATTGCGGGCACAGCCTCGCCGAATTCGTCACCGATGCACTCTTTATATCTCTCGTGTGTTATGTTGATGAAATCTGTCATTGCCTCGGGTGACAAAGAGTCTACATAGGTCTGAAGGTTAAACCAGTCGGATTCACCCTGAGTTTCGCAGTAGGCATACCAGCAGTTTTCACTTTGCTCGTCATCTGCAAGGCGGCGGTAGCTCTTAAGGCAGCCGTTACTGTCAAGCTCAACCTCGTAGCGAGCAAGCAGGTAGCCGTTTTCTTCACGCACTGCAGCAGCGGAAGAATCGTTTGACGAAGCCTTACCAGAGCCGTAACCGCAACGTGTAAAGAGCAGATATTTTTCTCTGTTCTCTTTCTTTTTTGTAACAAGACCGCCTGCAAAGCCTGAGGGCCACTTATCCTCATCATAAAGCCAGGCAAGCATCTTTTTATCCTTTGCGGTATTTACACAGCCTTTGATAAAGCTCATAAAACCGTCTGACAGATACTCGGTAGACATACCGACACGTACGTGCATATGAAAGCCGCCGAAGCCCATATCCTGCATATAGCCGATTTCACGGTCGAGCAGCTCCTGATTGAGCTCGCAGTTCCACGCCCAGAATGGTGTGGCACGGTATTCGCTGGTAGGATTGCGGAATAAATCCTGAGTCATAGGTGCGGAGTTTTTCTTGTAAAGCATAAGTTGACCTCCCTATTTTATAAAAATATCCGTTGACAAAACGGCATATCTTCTATATAGTTATATTAGAGTATTATAATATATTTGTCAAATATATTTTTGGCAAAAGTTACCAAACGATCTGATACGGAAGTGATTATTTGAATTTTCAGTTTGACGTTATATCCGAAAAATACATAAAATTCCTTCAAACAAAAAAAGGCAAGAAATTAAAAATAACCGCTTTTATATTTATTGTTTTGGCAATTTTTACTTTTCAGCTCTTTTTCAACGTACTCTCTCTGATGAGGTCTGACGACTATAATTACAGTTTCAATCTGCATACCGGCAACCATCTGGATTCGGTTGCAGATCTGATTCCGTCAATTATTTCACATAACCAGACTACCAACGGCAGAAGTGTTAACCATATCATAGCACAATTTTTTCTGATGCTTAACAATCACGGATTGGGTATAGTTTTTGATATTGCCAATTCACTGATATATATTGTTTTGATTGCGCTGATTTACTATCACAGTAAAGGTACTTTCAAAAATTTTAAATTATGGTGGTTTGGTGCAATACACCTTTGCCTCTGGTTGTTTATTCCCGATTATGCAGGTTGTTTCTATTGGCTTACAGGCAGCTGCAACTATAACTGGAGTATCGTTATTGCGTTACTTTTCTTAATACCTTTTACTCATTTTTCAAATATATCCGCAACGAAAAAAACGAACATTTTTATGCAGATCATTTTCGCTTTGCTTTATATTCCCGCAGGAATAATTGCAGGTAACACAAACGAAAACACTGCCGTAGCTTTAGTTGTAATGATTATTCTTTTCGGAGTAAAGTTTATTATTGAAAAGAAAAAGTTACATATATGGATGTTTACCGGTCTTATCGGTGTGTTTGTCGGTTTCGGCGCAATGCTTTTGTCACCCGGTCAGCAAACACGCGCAGAACAATCCGGAGGTCTCGGCGGAATAGCCACCTGGATAAAAAATGCCGTATTTATTACAATAGATGTTTTTGAATATCTTGCTGTTCCTTTGCTTCTCCTTTTTTGCGCACTGATACTCGTTTTTACAACAAACAAAAACCTTGAATTCAAAAACTTCAATAATTTCTTTATTTATCTCATAGGTTCAGGCAGTGCAATATACTGTATGATGGTCTCTCCTCAATTCCCCGAAAGATCCTGGACACCGCCTGTTATATTGGCGATAATTGCTTTCGGTCAGCTTATTTCGTTAATTAAAAATGATGATACCATATATCGCCGTACAGTATGTACAACACTTGCGATTGCCACAATATGCTTTGGCACAAGCTATGTAGCTTCTTATCTCGATATAAAGCAAACGGTTATTGCTTATAATGAACGTGAAGAATACATAGCTTCGCGAATTGAAAAAGGCGAAACAATCCTTTTGCTAAAACCTGTAAGAGGCTGGGCAAAATACAATATTTTCGATCCTGACGGTGACATTGGTTCTAAAAGTGAAAAGTGGCCTAACACCGCAATCGCCAGATACTACGGTGCAGAAAAAGTTATAAGTACAAACAGTGCGGAGGGCATAAGGTATGCAGACAGTAAGTAAAACCATTTCTTTAAAAAACACGGCTGTAACCGGCGGCTTCTGGGCAGACAAGCAGAAGCTCAACCGCGAAGTAACAATCCACAGCGTATACAACCGCTTCAAAGATACAGGTCGTTTCGATGCCTTCAAGCTCGACTGGAAGGACGGCGACCCGAATCAGCCCCACATTTTCTGGGATTCAGATATTGCAAAGTGGATGGAGAGCGCCGCATACATAACAGAAAAAACTCCGTCACCCGAGCTTGAAAAAATAATCGACGAGGTTGTTGACCTCATCGAAGCAAAACGTTGGGATGACGGCTACTTCAACATCTGCTACACACTCTTCCAGCCCGAAGACCGCTTCACTGCACGCTACGACCACGAGCTGTACTGTGCAGGTCACCTTATGGAGGCGGCTGTTGCCTACTACAACGCTACAGGCAAGGATAAATTCCTTAAAGTTATGTGCGACTATGCCGATATGATTGAAAAGGCATTCGTCACAGAAAAATGGGCAGAGTTTGAAAGCCCCGGTCACGAAGAAATTGAGCTTGCACTTGTAAAGCTCTGGAAGACTACGGGTGAAAAGCGTTACCTTGATTTAAGCAAGCACTTTGTAGACATACGCGGTCAGGAGTGCGACGAATACACCCAGGCACATATGCCTGTAAGAGAGCAGAAGGATGCTGTAGGTCACAGCGTGCGTGCCGTTTATCTTTACTGTGCAATGGCTGACCTTGCGGCGGCTTTCGGTGACGAATCACTTTTTGATGCCGCAGACAAGCTCTTTGACTCAATGGCAAAGAAGCGTATGTATATCACGGGCGGTATAGGTCAGACCTGCGTCGGTGAAGCATTCCTCGGCGATTACGACCTGCCCGAAACTTCAGCCTACTGCGAAACCTGTGCAGATATCGGTCTTATACTTTTTGCACAGCGTATGTATGCAATCAAGCCCGACAGAAAGTATGCGGATATTGCTGAGCTTGCTCTCTACAACGGCTTCCTCTGCGGTCTTTCACTCGACGGCAAATCATTCTTCTACGACAACTCCATCGAGGTTGACCTTATCGGCATAAAGAATCCGCACGATAACCGTCACCGTCCGTTTTACCCGATTACACAGCGTCTTGAGGTTTTCAGCTGCTCCTGCTGTCCTCCCAACGTTACAAGGCTTATTGCTTCAATCGGCGAATATGCTTGCTCGGCAAACGAAACCACACTCTGGCTTCACCAGTTTATCTGCGGTGAATTTGAGGACGGCGGCAAGAAGATTGCGGTTGAAACAGCTTATCCCGACTGCGGTAAAATAAAAATCACCTGCTCGGGCAATTTCACACTTGCGCTCCGCCTGCCCTCGTGGTGCAGAAGCTACACGTTAAACAAAACAGCCGAAGTAAATGCAGACGGCTACATTTATATCGACGTTACCGACGGCGAAGTAATCGAGTACGATCTCGATATGCCCGTAAGATTTGTGCAGGCAAACAGAATGGTACGTCAGTGTGCAGGCAGACTTGCTGTACAGAGAGGTCCCATCGTTTACTGTGCAGAGGGTGTTGACAATCCGCTTCCGCTGCGTGCACTTTTCGTTGACCCGACAGCACCTGCAAAGGTTACAAAGGATGATTCACTCGGCGTTACGGCAATCGAGCTTGACGGATTTATTCAGCCCGAGAATGACGAGCTTTACTTCGACTATTCCGACAGCTTTACCGAGCAGAAAATAAAGCTCATTCCCTACTACGCATACGCTAACCGCGGTGAAACAGATATGCTTATCTGGCTGACCAGAAAGTAAATTTATTTTCAATAAATTTACGCGATATAAATCCTTTCGGATTTGCGATATATCTTAAGCTTCGATATGTTGCTTCGCAACTCGATATGTGCCTGACGGCACGAGTGGATTTATATCATATCGAAAGTGAGCGAAACGAACTATATCGAATTTGCCGCAAGGCAAATATATCGAGTGATCGCAAGGTCACATATAGACAAAATATTTTCAGAAATTTTATATTAAACATAGAGAGGATATTATCATTATGCTTCACAACTCCGAATTCAACCGTGAATTAATGAAAAAAATCGGCTTCCCCGAGGAAGCACAGTACTGCTTCACAAAAGTGTTTGAGCAGCTCGATGCCAACAAAGAATGGGGCGACGAGCTTGACGCAATCTACGAGGAATATATGTTCCCGTGGGCAGACGAGCTCGGCAAAGCGCTCGAAAAGGTAACAAAGCTCGCAGTAAAGATGGAGAAGCCTGCACCGACAATGCACATGGCATTCCTGCTCTGCTGCGGTGAGGAGCTTCTTCGCCGTTACCGTGAGAAAGGTCTTTCCGACAAGATGTACTACGACCATATGTGCGACCTCAAGTACAAGCTTATCGAGTGCCGCAACTGCGAAAACTGTTGGGGCACATTCGTTGGCGGCTGGTTCCACGGTCAGTTTGAAATCGACCGTTTTGCACTTGGCAGATTCCAGTTTGAGATGCGTGAGCTTGACGAAAAGCACGACGGCAAGGTACTTTCAAGCGGTCACGTGCTCCACGCAGGCGACAAGTACGTCAACTTCCACATCCCCTCATCAGGTGTACCGCTGACCGACGAGGTAAGATTTGACGCATACAACCAGGCTCAGGAATTCTTCAAGGATGAGTTCAACGGCGGCCCGATTCTCTTTGGATGCGGCTCATGGCTGCTTTACGACAAGTATCTTGAATTCCTGCCCGAAAAGAGCAACACAGCAAAGTTCATCCGTGATTTTGAGATTCTTGAACAGGAAGAAAAAGAAGAATTCAACGACGGCTGGAGAATTTTTGACCGTTTCTCTGACCTGCCCGTTGAGCAGTGGCCGAGAGACAACTCTCTTCGCAGAGCATTCGCAGAATTTGTTGAAGCAGGCGGCAAGACAGGCCACGGCTTCGGCGTAATCCTCTTTGATAAAGGTAAGATAATCAGATAACTATGAAGGTTTTAAGCCTGAAAACCGAAAACTACCGCAACCTCGCCGCCAAGGAGTATTTCCCGGGCGGCGGGGTCAACATAATTTGCGGTGAAAACGGTCTGGGCAAAACAAACCTTATCGAAAGCATCTGGCTTTTCACGGGCTGCCGCAGTTTCCGCAGCGTGCGTGACAAAGACGTAGTCCGCTTCGACTGTGATGAAGCAAAGCTGAAGATGGAATTTTTCTCGGGCAACCGCAACAAGGAAGCCGAAATAAGAATTGACGAAAAGCGTCACATCACCCTCAACGGAATCGCACTGCCCTCGGGCAGAAAAATGATGGGTGAATTCACAGCCGTTGTGTTCACACCTCTTCACCTATCGATAGTTAAAGAAGGCCCCGAAGAGAGAAGAAAATTTATTGACATAGCAATCAGCCAGCTCAGACCTAACTATGCCAAAACCCTGCTTGAATACACCAAGGCACTTGCACAGCGCAACGCAACACTGCGTGCGGCAAAGGATAACCCTGCAATGCTTGCGATGCTCGATATATGGGATATGGAGCTTGCAAAAAAAGGTGCGGTGATAATCGACAGCAGAATAAATTACCTCGATGCACTTAAAAATCACGCCTGCACGGCGTACGATGAAATTTCATCAGGCAAGGAAACACTCGGGCTGACTTACAAAGAATACGCAAGAGATAAGGCAAGAGGCAAAAAAGAGATTGCCGAAAGTCTGCTCAAAGCCTTATATGAAAAGCGTGAGAGCGACGTTGAGAGATGTATAACAAGCGTCGGTGCTCACCGAGAAGATTTCTCGATAGACCTTTCGGGCAAGAGTGCCCGTCTGTTCGGCTCTCAGGGTCAGCAACGCTCTGCCGCACTTTCACTCAAACTAGCAGAGGCCAATATCATTTCGCAGGTAACTGCTGAAGAGCCCGTAATTCTGCTCGACGACGTATTCAGCGAGCTTGACCCTCAAAGACAAAAATACGTTGTGAGCCATTTTGAAAACAGGCAGGTATTCATCACCTGCTGTGACGAAGAAAATATCAGCCGCATCGCTGACCTCGATGTCACCGTAGAGCGGCTTTAAGGAGTATAGATATGTACGATAATTGGGAACAGCTCAAAAGTGACTGTATGGGCTGTATGAAATGTGAGCTTGGTAAAACCAGAACTAAGCTCGTGTTCGGCGTAGGAAACGAAAATGCAAAGGTGCTTTTCATCGGTGAAGGCCCCGGTGCAAACGAGGACCTGCAGGGTGAGCCTTTTGTAGGCAGAGGCGGTCAGCTTCTCGACAAATTCCTTGCCGCAGTAGACCTCGACAGAAAAAAGAATATTTACATTGCAAATATGGTCAAGTGCCGCCCTCCCCAGAACCGTGATCCGCTGCCTGCAGAGCAGGATATGTGCATCAACTGGCTCAGGGAGCAGACAAGACTTCTCAAGCCGAAAATCATAGTATGCCTCGGCAGAATTTCGGCAACGAGAATTATCTCACCCGACTTCAAAGTCACCAAACAGCACGGTCAGTTCATAGAGAAAAACGGCACGCTTATGATGGGCACCTTCCACCCTGCGGCACTGCTCCGCAACCCCAACCAGAAGCCCGAAGCACTCGAAGACTTCCTCGCACTCAGAGAGAAGATTATGGAAGTTTGTCCGGAGACGTACGAACTTTAATTCAGAATTAAGAATTCGGAATTAGGAATTATATTTTTTTGAGGCAAAAACAATGTCATTTATAACAGCTATAACAGAAATATTTTCATATCCGATTTTGTGCACGCCGCTGATTGTCGGAATTCTTGTGTCGCTTTGTGCGGCACTGCTTGGCTCGGTACTTGTGCTCAAGCGTTTTTCGATGATTGGTGACGGACTTTCGCACGTCGGCTACGGTTCACTCTGCGTTGCCGCAGCAGCAGGAATTGCTCCGCTGAAAATTGCAATACCCGTTGTAATTGTTGCAGCATTTTTCCTGCTTCGCATCAGCCGTAACAGCCGCATAAACGGTGACAGTGCGATTGCCCTCATTTCAGGCACTGCGATTGCTGTAGGTGTGCTCACCGTTAAGCTTGCAGGCAACGTCAACATTGACGTGGGCAGTTATATGTTCGGCAGTATTGTTGCAATCGACCGTTCAGACGTTATTATAAGTATCGTTCTTTCTGCCGTTGTAATACTGATGTATCTGCTGATGTATAACGGAATTTTCAGCGTTACCTTTGACGAGAGCTTTGCAAAGGCAACGGGCACGAAGGTTTCGTTTTACAACACAGTTGTTTCAATTCTCACCGCGGTTACAATAGTTGTAGGTATGCGTCTTATGGGTGCGATACTTATTTCGTCGCTGCTCATATTCCCGTCACTTACCGCTATGCGTTTCTTCCGCAGCTTCCGCGGTGTTGTAATGTGCTCGGCTGTTGTATCAACGCTCAGCTTTTTCGTCGGCTTTGTCGGTGCATATATTTTCGATACTCCGACAGGTGCAAGCGTAGTCGCAGTAAACGCAATCTGCTTTGTTATTTTTGCGATTGCAGGTAAAATTAAGCAGAAGACTTCAAAGAAAAATTGCTGTTAACAATCAATGTTGCGAAGCAACAAATCATGGCGAAGCCAAATCATGCTCAAGCAAATCATGGCGAAGCCAAATCATAAAAGGGTGTTTCAAAATGAAAGAGAACCTCCTTATATCACTATCAAGAAATTTCGCAGTAGACATAATCCACATATGTGAAAAAGTAAAAAAAGAAAGACACTGTTCTGTTCTCACAAATCAATTATTAAGATGCGGTACAAGTATAGGCGCAAATATACACGAAGGCAACTATGCCTCAAGTCGAGCAGATTTCATTAACAAATTCCAAATTGCAATGAAAGAATGTTACGAAACAGAATACTGGTTAAGTATTCTCAAAGATTCCGAAATAATTAGCGAAGATGAATTTCTTGTTTTGTTCGGTAGTTGCAGTAAGATAAGAAAATTGCTGACTGCTTCTATTACCACAGCAAAAAACAATGATTTGCCTAACGGCATGATTTGATTTTTTCAAAATCATGATTTGTAAAATATATTTTACATGATTTGCGTTTTTTCAAAACGCATTTTCTGAAGAAAGGAAAATCAACTATGAAAGTTTCCGAAATTATGAAAGTGCTCGAGGCTGAGCTTATTTACGGTGAAGAGTTTCTTGACAGAGACGTAATTTCCGCCTGCGGCAGTGATATGATGAGCGACGTGCTCGCTTACGTCAAGGAGCAGGCTGTGCTCCTGACAGGTCTTGTAAATCCGCAGGTTGTACGCACCGCAGAAATGATGGATATGAAATGCATTGTTTTCGTCAGAGGCAAAAAGCCTGACGAGAGCATGATTGAGCTTGCCAAGGAAAACGGCATACCTCTGCTGCGCACAAGACGCGAGATGTTCACTTCCTGCGGCATCCTTTACGAAAACGGTCTCAGGGGAGGAGGGCATCCTTACAATGGCTGAAATAATTAAACAACATTATATTGTAGACGGCACCGACTTCACACGTGCAGGTGAAGCATCGGGCAAAATTAAAAAGACACTCAAGGATATCGGCTTCCCTCCGCAGGCTGTACGCAACACCGCTATTGCTGTTTATGAGGCAGAAATCAACCTCGTAATCCACGCAGGCGGCGGTGAAATTGACGTAGAAATTACACCCGAATACGTAAAGGTTGTGCTGACCGACCACGGACCGGGTATTGAAAACGTTGAGCTTGCAATGCAGGAAGGTTACTCAACCGCACCCGACCGCATCCGTGCACTCGGCTTCGGTGCAGGTATGGGTCTGCCGAATATCAAGAAATACAGCGACGAAATGGATATACTCACCGAGCTCGGAGTCGGCACTGTAATGACACTTAAAATCAACGCATAAGATTTACTCAAGGAGAAAAGCTATGGCTGATTTTTATCATTCCGTACGCCTTGACCGTGACAAATGCCGCGGATGCACAAACTGCATCAAGCGTTGCCCGACAGGTGCAATACGAGTCAGAGGCGGTAAAGCTCATATAATCAAAGAGCGTTGCATTGACTGCGGCGAATGTATAAACGTTTGTCCGCACCACGCAAAGTACGCTGAATATGAGACTCTGGAAAAAATTCACGATTTCAAATATAAAATCGCACTGCCTGCACCTTCTCTTTACGGTCAGTTCAATAACCTTGACGACGTTGACTACGTACTGACCGCACTCAAAGAGGTAGGCTTCGACGACGTATTCGAGGTTTCAAAGGGTGCAGAGCTTGTAAGCGATGCAACAAGAAAGCTTTTTGAGCAGGGTCAGATTAAGACACCTGCAATTTCATCTGCCTGCCCTGCGGTAGTCAGGCTTATACGCGTCAACTTCCCCAACCTTATCGACCACGTTGTGCCGCTCAACTCACCTATGGAGATTGCGGCAAAGCTCGCAAGAGAAAAGGCAAAGGCTGAAACAGGTCTTGAGGATGAGGACATCGGCGTATTTTTCATCACACCCTGCCCTGCTAAGATGACTGCCATCAAAGCACCTATTTGCCTTGGAGGCTCGCAGGTAAGCGGTGCTATTGCGATAAAAGAGATTTATCCCGCACTGGTTTCCCGTATGAATCACCTCACCGAGGTTGAATCAATGCAATCATCAGGTATTATAGGTGTAAGCTGGGCAAGCAGCGGCGGCGAAACAAACGCACTGCTTCGTGACAACTGCCTTGCGGCTGACGGAATTGAAAACGTGATGAAGCTGCTCAATGAAATTGAGGACGAAAAGCTCGAAAACATTGACTTTATTGAGCTGAATGCTTGCACAGGCGGCTGTGTCGGCGGCTCACTTACATACGAAAATCCGTACGTTGCCAAGGCAAGAATGAAAAGGCTGCGCAAGTACCTGCCCGTTTCGTGCAACCGACTTGATACGGGCGACGTGCCCGACGATATGTACTGGTCAAAACCGCTTGAGGCAACAAACGTAATGAAGCTTGCGGACAGCGTGCCCGAAGCGATGAGAAAAATGGCTGAAAAGCAGGCCATACTCAAGCGTCTGCCAGGTCTTGACTGCGGCACCTGCGGTGCACCCTCATGTGCGGCACTTGCCGACGATATTGTGCGCGGTTTCGCAACCGAAACCGACTGCGTTTTCAGACTGCGTGACCAGCTCAGCGGCAGTGACCAGGAGTTTATTCCCGCACCTTACCGCACAGAAAAACAGGAAAGCTGAAGGAGCGAAAAAAGATGACAGTACAGAATCTTATAGATGATTTTTCACTTGAAGTGCTCTGCGGCGGTGAAAAAGCCGCTGAAAAGCAAGTGAAGGGCGGCTACTGCGGTGACCTGCTCAGCTGGGTTATGTCCAGAGCAAACGAGGGCGATTGTTGGCTGACTGTTATGGGTAACGTAAACTCAATAGGTGTAGCTGTGCTTGCCGACGTTGCCTGCATACTGCTGACAGAAAACTCCGCATTTGATGACGATGCAAAAATGCGTGCCGAGCAAAACGGAGTTATAGTGCTTCGCAGTAATGAAAACGCATTCGACCTTGCAGTAAAGATAGCAGAAAAGTTATGAGTATTTTTTACGATTTTCACATTCATTCCTGCCTTTCGCCCTGTGCTGAAGAGGATATGACACCGTATAACCTTGTCAACCTCTCTGCATTGATGGGTATGCAGGCAATCGCACTGACTGACCACAACTCGTGTCAGAACTGCGGTGCGGCTATGCGTGCAGGTGAAGAAGCAGGTATAACCGTAATACCGGGTATGGAGCTTTGCACAAGCGAAGAGGTGCACGTAGTCTGCCTTTTTGAAGAACTGAAAGCGGCAGAGGAATTTTCAAACTACGTGCTGAGCACTGTGCCCCCCGTAAAAAACCGACCCGAGATTTTCGGCACACAGCTTATTATGGACCACACTGACCAAGTACTCGGCAATCAGGACGTACTGCTGACCACTGCAAGCGGAATTTCTATAAGCAACGTTGAAAAATTAGTTGACGGATACGGCGGAGTGTGTTACCCTGCTCATATAGACCGCTCATCCTACAGCGTTATATCAAACCTCGGTATGATAACACCTGAAATGGGATTTGAGATTGCGGAGATTTCGGCAAGCGGTGACCTTGATAAAATGATTGCCGCACATCCGATTCTGTCGGGGATGAAGATTCTCACTTCGTCCGATGCTCACAGGCTGGAATCCTTACCCCCTGCCAACCTGTCACTTCACACCGAAAACAATATTAAAAGTATAATTAACCACCTGAAAAACAGATGAAAAGGAGAAACTGAAATGAAAAAGATTATGCTTGTTGCCGCAGCATTTGCAGTAATTTTCTGCTTTGCCGCCTGCAACAAAAACAAGGGCGACATTTATGAGCCGCCTATGACTGAGGTCATAAGCTTTGAAGACGGTGTAACCGCAATATTCGAAGTAGTAACCGAAGAAAACGGTGAGGTAGTAACCGACGAAGAGGGCGAAACAAAGTACGTGCCCTATATACCGCCCGTAACCGAAAAAGGCGGTGTGCTTGTAACAGATGCCGCAGGCAGTACGATTCCGAGCCGCCCTAACACAACGGCAAACCAGGCAACTAATAACAGCGGCAACGTAAACGTTGACACAGATACCGGCGAGCTTGACGAGCCTGAAAACACCGCAAAGCCTGAATCCACAACAAAAGTTTCAGACGGCACACCGACAACAAAGCCTGCCGCTACAACTAAGCCGACAGCAACAACCAAGCCGTCTGCAACAAAGCCCGGTCAGACAACAGCAGCACCCGAAAACAAACCCACCTCTGCACCTGTAACAAAGCCTGCCGATAACGAGCCTGTAACAGAAGAGCTTGACGGCACGCTCACATCTGCAAAGGCAATGAAACTTTATCAGATTATGGATGGCGTTGAAAACCCGTTTGACGAGGACCTTGCTGAGGCTGATTTCTATGCGGCTTCAAAATCAATCGACACCTATATCGAAAACATTGAGGCAGCAGTAAAAGCAATCAAAGAGGATAAGGCTCTCTACCAATTTGTCGGCAACCAGCAGCTCACACTCTGGCTGAACAATATGTACGAAGCACGTGAGAGATTCCAGGTATTTATGACAATGGTTAAGCAGGAAGAGGGCAAGACAGAAAAGAACCCGCTTTACTACAAAGCTTACACCGATTTCCAGGAAGCATACAGAAACTCACTTGAATCATACTACTTCATTCTCTTCGCAGCTGAAGACAGAATATAAAATGTGTATTGTGTTTTCACACAATACACAACGATATAAATTCCTTCGGAATTTGCGATATATTTTTTAATATAAAAATACGATATGTTGCTCCGCAACGCGATATGTGCTGCGGCACGAGTAAAAAAATTTAGAGCAAAAATTAAACACGGTGCAAATCCAAACAGGAAATGCACCGTGTTTTTGTTTTTATTCTGCCGATTCGTCGTACTCGGCAATGTACGGCAGGTTGCGGTACATTTCGCCGCAATCGAGACCGTAGCCGATAACAAAGCGGTCTTCGATTTCAAACAGTGCCATATCGGGATTAAAATCGACTATTCTTCTTGAAGGCTTATCGAGCAGGGTGATGACGCGAAGTGAAAGAGGATTGCGTGCACGAAGAAGCTTTACAACATCGTTGAGAGTTCTGCCTGTGTCGACAATATCTTCAACGATTATTACGTGGTAACCGCTTATATCCTGCTTAAGGTCCATTGTAATGTTTACAATGCCGCTTGACTGCGTGCCGCTGTAATAGCTGCTGGCACACATAAACGCAATTTCGCACGGCACGGTAATCTCACGACAGAGGTCTGCCATAAATACAAACGCACCATTAAGAATACTGACAAGGAGCAGAGGTTTGCCGTCATAAGACTCATCTATTTTCTTTGCCGCCTCTTTAATTGCCGACTTGATTTCATCCTCACTTATGAGTACTCTTTTAATTTTGCTGTTGAAATTTTCTATCTTTTCTATTTTATCCATAAAACTTTCTCTCCACAAAAACTATATCAGAAAATTCTGAATGTCTTAACCTCGAACGGACGGTAAGTAAACTCGAAGCTCTCACCGTCAAAATCAACGGGAGTTTCATCCTGCTCAATCATATTACACTCAACAACCTTTGTGCCGCCGAGCTTCCATGTAAGCTTTGCCTTACCTCTGCGACGCTCCTCTTCGGATACACGCACGATAATACCTCTGCCATCCTGAGCAACCTTGATACAGTCAACTGCAAAGTTGTCACTGCTTAAGGTCAGGAAGCTTGTACCGCTCTTGATAACGCCATCCTGCTTTGAAGCAACGGCACTGAGTACGGGCACGTTGAGGCAAAGACCGTTCTTGACTGTCTCCGCATCCTGCCAACCGTTCTTATGCGGATAGTAAGCATAGATAAATGTGCTTACACCGTGGTCACCTGTTCTGTCAGGGCAGGTAGGTGCACGCATAAGTGTGATTCTCATACGGGAGTTGTGTATATCGTAGCCGTACTTACAGTCGTTGAGTACGCTGACACCGTAGCCGCCTTCGGAAAGGTCAGCCCACTTGTGTGCGGCAACCTCGAAACGTGTATAATCGAAGCTTGTGTTCCAGTGTGTCGGACGCTTGATTGCACCGTGAGCAATATTATATGTAGCGTCTGTGTCGATAACTGCAACGTTGAACTCTGCCTTGAGCACCTTATCGCTCTCGTGCCAGTCAACAGAGGTATCGAAAAGAACAATATCACTGTCACGGTTGAGGATGAGCTTCTGAGTGATTACAGACTTATGGAACTTGCGGACGATTTCGATTACGCCACGCTGTTCGTTAGCTTCAAGCACACGGATGCTCTCTGCCTCACGAAGCTCCCATACCTTTTTCTTATAGTTGATTTCAAGGTTCCAGGCTGTTTCGTGGATACACTTGTCGAGTGCGATTGTAAGCAGGTTGCCCTCGCCTTCAAGTGATTCACGGTCATTGACCTTATCGTAAACACTTGTGATGATACCGTTTTCGTCAAGCTCAACACGGAGCTTTGCGTTTTCAAGCAGAGTAGCTGTTGCTGTAACTGCGTCGTATGCACTGTCTTTCTTGCCGAGTGCGAATACCTTGCAACCGAATGCAGGCAGAGCCTCATCGGGAGTAAATGTGATATAAAGCTCGCCGTCGACAGTTTCAAATGTGCAGGGAAGAGCCTTACCGTCTGCACCGAGAGGTACAAGAGCATCAGACTCAACCTTTGCTGTTACAGGCAGAGCGTTTTCACAGCTGAGAAGATTCCAGCAGATAAGGCTGTCACCCTCTGTTTCAACCTGAGCGTTGAGTGCGGCAAGAAGTGAACCGCAAAGCTCACCGTTCATACGGCGAAGCTCGGCATACTCCTTCTTACAGTCCTCAAATACCTCGTGTATTGATGTGCCGGGAAGAATATCGTGGAACTGATTTGTAAGGAGCATTCTCCAAGCCTTTTCGATATCCTCCTTCGGATAATCAGAACCGAGGAGCTTACCTGCGATAACGCTGAGCATTTCGTTACGCTCGATTGCGTACTCACCCTTACGGTTGTTCTTCTTTACAAATGCCTGGCTTGTGAATGTACCTCTGTGATTTTCGTAGTACATTTCACCGTTCCATACGGGAAGCTCATCCTTCTTCTCTGCAGTGATTGCAAAGAAATCGTCAACGTGGCCGATCTCTGCCTTGGGAAGACCGGGGAAATTCTGAAGGCGTCTGCCACGCTCAAGCATCCAGTTTGTGGGGCCGCCGCCACCGTCACCGTAGCCGTACATCTGCATAGCGGTGTCGAGCTGCTCCTTGTTGTTACACTCACGGTCGGAAGTCATAAGCTCGCTTACGCTGAACACACCGTTGTAACCGGGGTGCATCATATGAGCCATAACCTGAGTGCCGTCATTACCCTGCCAACGGAACATATTGAACGGGAACTTATTTGTATCGTTATATGAAAGCTTTGATGTGATGAAGTTTGTCATACCGCAGCGGTTGATAATCTGCGGAAGTGCCCAGGTGAAGCCAAAGCAGTCGGGCAGCCAGTAAGTCTTGGAGACCTTGCCGAACTCGTTCATAAAGAACTCTGTGCCGTAGAGCACCTGACGGATGAGAGCCTCAGCGGAAGCAACGTTTGTGTCAGCCTCGACCCATACGTTACCGCAGATATCCCACTGACCGTTTGCAACCTTCTCCTTGATCTTTTCGTAAAGCTCGGGGTAGTGGTCCTTTGCCATCTGGTAGAGCACAGCCTGGCTCTGACCGAAGGTCATTTCGGGGTACTTGTCCATAAGAGTTACAACGTTTGAGAATGTACGTGCGCTCTTGCGGATACTCTCCTGCACTCTCCAAAGCCATGCAACGTCGATGTGGCTGTGACCTGTGAAGATAACCTTTGAGGTTGCAGCCCACGGAATTTTTGCGAGCTGCTCACCGTAGAGCTTGCGTGCCTCGGCAATAGATGCACGTACAGCAGGCTCATCAAAATCGTAATCGACAACGTGAAGGCTGTCGTCAATAGCTTTGTAAACAAGTGACTTTATATGCTCGTCCTTGATAAACTCAAGAGCCTGGAACGCAACCTCAAGGTCGTACCAGTAGCCCTCGCAAGCTTCGTCGGGAGTCCAGACGTAAGCTGTACGGAAGGTATACTCGGTATTCTTTGCACCGTCCATACCCTCGTCGCAGAATTCCATTGAGTTGACTGTAGCTTCAAGCTCGATGTTGAGCACGTCACCCTCGTTATATGTACCGCCAAGTACGATTGTGCCACGCTCGGGAGCATATTTTGAACAGGAAACGGAGCCGCTGAAAATACCGTTGACCTTTACAAGTGCTTCACCGCCGATGAAGAATTCGATGCGAAGCTCCTTGCCTGCCATCTGAGCAGGCACTGTAAAAGAGGTACGGAAGAAATGAGCCTCATCATAACCTGAAATCCAGTGGTCTCCGAGGCTGATTTCACCCTTTTCGGGATTCATAAAGTACTCGCCTGCTTCAAACATACCCTGCTCGTGTGACCAATGGGTAAGGTCAGCCTTGTACAGCGCATTGTACTTGCGAAGCTGGTTGTACATATCCTTAAGGACGCCTAATTTGGGAGTTAACATATTTTTCGCTCCTTTACTGATTTTATCTGTGCATATCACGGTAGTTGAATACCTTGATTCGTTTACGTTTTCTGTTGCGGTTTACGTAAATATTTGCAATAACAAAGAATACTATAACAGCAACTACGATTGCAAGGAAAATCTTGAATCCCGTAGTTTTTATAAGGTCACCGAGCTTGCCGAAAATCATAAGGAAAATGTTGCGGTCAACATCCTCTGCGGCAACGAGTTTGATTCTTGCAATCTCTTCACCTGCGTAGCTGACAACAGCCTCGCAGACTTCGTCACCCTTTTTCAGCGGAGCCTCAACAAAATCGGGCACAGTATCCTTGACAGGCTCGACAAGTACACTGTCCGAATCGACACTGTCCGGCACAAGAGCAACACAGTCCTCTGCAGGTACAAGCCTTACGTGGTCAACCTTGCTTGAATATTTTACGTCAACAACTGTAATTATCTTTGACGGGTCGGTTACAACCTTGAGCTTGATGTTATCAAAAATCCACTCAAGCATTGCCTTTGTATCCATAATAGCAAAGTTTTCGGGGTAACCGTCCTTATCGTAATCGTAATACGGAGCCTTCATCGCAACAGCGATATAGCTGTAGCCGTCTTTGGTTGCGGTTGTTACAAAGCACTTACCTGCATTAGTGGTAGAGCCTGTCTTTATACCCTTTGCCTCAGCCAGATAATATTCCTTGTATCCGCTTGAAAGCATAAAGTTTGTAGAAATAATGTTGTGCTCCGGCTGAAGATTAGTTGCGGGCATCTTATAGTTAGAGGTGTTTGTGATTTCGTTGAATACGGGGAAGGTCATTGCGTGCTTTGCAAACTTTGCCATATCCTGAGCACTTGAGTAGTGACCGTCCTCATCAAGACCGTGCGGATTTTTAAACTGAGAATTGTTACATCCGAGACGCTTTGCCGTTGCATTCATCATTTCAACAAATTTTTCGACAGAGCCGCCGCCGATATAGTCGGCTATAATTGTTGCCGCCTCGTTGGCACTGCTGATAAGCAGGTAGTAAAGCAGGTTTCTCATCGTAACCTCTTCACCTACCTTGATTCCTCCGAGTGAGCTGCCCGTGCCGTCAAGCATACGTATGCTCTCCTCTTTAGCGGTTACAACCGTTTCAAGGTCAGCACAGTTTTCGAGTGCAACTATTGCGGTAACTATTTTTGTGAGTGATGCAGGTGCCGCCTGCTTCTGTGAATTTTTTTCAAAAAGCACCGTACCCGTATCAAGGCTGGCGATATAAAATATCTCTGTTTCTGTTTTTACCTGATTGTTGTAGAGTGCACTTGCACCAATGGGTGCATACATTCCCAGAATAAGGCAGAGAGAAGTCAAAAAAATTATTACTTTTTTCATAGACAAAGCCTCACAAAATGTAGTATTATATTTAAAACATCTTTTTCGATATATTGCTTACAAATTAAATTATTCAAAGGTGAAACTATGGTTTACATAACAGGAGATACACACGGCGATTTTGAGCGACTTGATTCGCTCCGCCTCAAAAAAGGTGACACACTTATTATCTGCGGTGACTTCGGCTTTATATGGGACGGAAGTGCACGCGAAGAAAAAATATTAAAACAGCTCGGTAAAAAGAAATTCAACATCTGCTTCATTGACGGCACACACGAAAACTTTGAGCTGCTTGACGAATACGAGCAGGGTGTTTTCTGCGGCGGTAAGGCACACAATATTTCGGGCAACCTCTACCACCTTATGAGAGGTCAGGCATACAACATTGAGGGTGACATCTACTTCACAATGGGCGGCGGCGAAAGCCCCGATATTGATTTGCTGTTTGACAACGGTGCGTGGTCACGCCGTGAATTCCCCAACAAGCAGGAGCTGACAGAGGGTGCGGAAACACTTGAAAAGCTTAACTGCAAGGTCGACTACATAATCACCCACGAGCCGCCTGCAAAAATCAAAAACTTTATGAAGCTCAAAACCGAGATGCCTGCAAGAATCACAGGTCTCAACGCATACTTTGACGAGATGAGCAACGTATGTGAGTACAAACGCTGGTACTTCGGCAGTATGCATATTGATAAGCACATCTCCACAACACATATCGCAGTGTTCAAAAAGGTTATCAATGCCGAAACCGGAGAAATAATAAAATAATTCGGAATTAGGAATTAAGAATTAAGAATTATTTCTTTCCTTTTACAATAATTCTTATTAAAGTCGCTACCATTCAGCAGAGTTTATCTCTGCTGATTTTTTATTACACTATAATCAGAACCAATTCCGAATTCCTAATTCATAATTCCGAATTGAATTCACCTTCCCCAGAATTTTCTGTCCAGGCTTCTGAACTGGATTGCACGGCTGATATGCTGTACGTCAATTTCTTCACTGCCGTCAAGGTCGGCAACGGTACGTGCAACACGCAGAATTTTATCGTAAGCTCTGGCGGAAAGACCGAGTCTGTCAAACGCATTCTTGAGCAGCTCGTTTGCTCTGTCGGTAACAACGCAGAACTGACGTGTCTGTGCAGGGGTCATCTTTGCGTTACAGGTTGTTGACGTGCCCTTGAAACGTTCACGCTGAATCTGCCTTGCGGCATCAACACGCTTTTTTATCTCTGCCGAGCTTTCGGATTTTGTCTTTGCGGAAAGGTCTTCATAATCTACGGGCGGCACTTCAATATGGATATCAAGTCTGTCGAGAAGCGGCCCTGAAACACGGTTAAGGTAACGGCTTGCTGAGCCGTTTGAGCAGGTGCACTGCTTTGTCGGGTGACCGTAAAATCCGCACGGGCAGGGATTCATCGCACACACGAGCATAAATGAACACGCATACGAAACCGTGCCTGCCACACGGGTAATATTTATAATGCCGTCCTCCATAGGCTGGCGCATTGATTCGAGAGTGGTTTTTGCAAACTCAGGCAGCTCATCGAGGAAGAGCACACCGTTGTGAGCAAGCGACATTTCGCCGGGTCGCGGCATAGAGCCGCCACCGCCGCCCGAAAATCCTGCAGGCGACACCGAATGGTGAGGCGAGCGGAAAGGACGGGAGCGGATAAGCGAAACACCGGGAGGAAGCGCACCCGCAACCGAGTGCACCTTTGTGGTTTCGATTGACTCCTCAAAACTCATATCTGGCAAAATAGACGGTATGCGCTTTGCAAGCATACTTTTACCCGAGCCTGGAGGGCCAATCATCATAACATTGTGACCGCCTGCGGCGGCAACCTCGAGCGCAAACTTTGCCTCATACTGACCCATAACATCACAGAAGTCGGGTGCATCAGGCTCAAGATACTGCTCAGTATAGTTTTCTTTCTGTGCAGGAGCAATCGGGTCGGTGCCTCTGAAATGAGCAAGCAACTCAAA
>JAZSEX010000110.1:0-21146 GCA_045531935.1 Acutalibacteraceae bacterium
AACGAAAACTGATTTTTATAAAGGAAGGTGTACGGACAATGAAGGTTGTTCTTAAACAGGATGTAAAAGGTCTCGGCAAGAAGGGTGAGCTCGTAAACGCATCAGACGGTTACGCAAGAAACTTCCTCTTCCCCCGCAATCTTGCGATAGAGGCAAATGCTCAGGCAATGTCCGAGCTTAAGAATAAAGAGCAGGCGGAGAAATACCGCATCGACACGGAAACAGCTGCAGCAAAAGCAGATGCCGCTAAAATAGAGGGCAAGACTCTCAAAATCACTGCAAAAGCAGGTCAGAACGGCAAGCTTTTCGGCTCTGTTACAGCAAAAGAAATTGCAGCTGAACTCCAGAAGGCTTACGGCGTAAAGGTTGATAAGAAGCGTCTTGACGCAGAAGATATCAAAACCTTCGGCACATATACCGTAAACGTCAAGTTTAACCACGGTGTAAAGGCTTCGTTCTATGTTCAGGTTTGCGAATAAGACTTAAAATCGGAAAGGAGGTTGCGGTGTGGATATCAGCACTCAGACCAACTATGACGGTATGAATATGCCCTACAGTCTTGAAGCAGAGCAGGCAGTGCTCGGCTCTGTACTCAAGGACCCACGCTGCATGCCTACCGTTCAGACTTTACTCAAGGCAGAGCATTTTTATATGCCTCAGCACAGGTCAATTTATTCTATAATGATACTGCTTGATGCGAATGCTCAGCCTATAGATCCTCTTATTGTGCTTGAACATCTCAAGCAGGAGGGTGTATACGACGATGCGAGCGGCAAGAATTACCTTTATCAGCTTGCTCAGGCTGTGCCCTCGGTACAGAATGTCGATACCTATGCAAGAATAGTACGCGAGAAGTTTATGAAGCGTACTCTTATCACTACTGCACGTGATATTATCGACAGCTCAATGAATGAGGATAACTCTGCCGATCTGCTTCTCGATTCGGCAGAGCAGAAAATTTACAATATACGTCAGGGCAGAAGCTCGGATGCTCCGTCAAGAATTGATGATGTTATCAATAATGAAGTGCTTGAACGTCTCAAGGTTATATCAAACCCTGTTGAGCGTGAAAAGCATAAGGGTGTACCCACAGGTTTTTCTCTTCTCGATAAATATATTTCCGGTCTTAACAAGTCTGATCTTATTATTATCGGTGCCCGTCCCGGTATGGGTAAAACAAGTTTTGCACTCAACCTTGCACGTAATATTGCCGTTGTCGGTAATAAAAAGGTTATAATGTTCTCACTCGAAATGACCAAGGGTCAGCTTGCAGAGCGTGTGCTTGCAACAGAAGCAAGAGTCGACGTCAAGAAGATGCGTTCAGGCGAATTTGACGATAACGACTGGCAGCGTATCGGTGTTGCCGTAGGCTCGCTTGCAAACTGTAACCTCTATTTTGACGATACTTCCACAATCACAGTGCCCGAGATGAAGGCACGTATACGCCGTATGCGTGACGTTGACGCAGTTGTTGTCGATTATCTCGGTCTTCTCAAATCCGATAAAAACTTTGAGGGTCAGCGTGTGCAGGAGGTTTCCGATATCACACGAAACCTCAAGCTTATGGCAAAAGACCTCAACATTCCCGTTGTTGCCTGTTCACAGCTTGCCAGAGTTACAGAGGGCAGAGGTAAATCTCACAAGCCCATGCTGTCTGACCTGCGTGATTCAGGTTCAATCGAGCAGGATGCCGATATAGTTCTTATGCTCTACCGTCCTTTCTATTATATCAATGAAAAAGACGGTCCTCTCACTGAGGAAGACCTTGCAAAGAAAAACGAGGCTGAGCTTATAGTTGCGAAAAACAGACACGGCCCTCTCGAAACCGTACCGCTTCACTGGAACGGTGCGTTCACTCTCTTCTCAAATGCGGAGAAAACTCGTAATGAACCTTAAAGTAAAGCAAACAATAGAGCGTCATCATATGCTTAATCCGGGGGATACCGTTTTGGTAGCCCTCTCGGGCGGAGCTGACTCGATGGCGCTCCTTAATGTTTTATACAGCTTAAAAGATGAATACTCAATTAACCTCTGTGCTGCTCATTTCAATCACTGTATCCGCGGTGAAGAGGCAAAGCGTGACGAAGATTTCTGTGTCGAAATCTGCCGTGAAATGGGTATTGAGCTGTTTGTCGGCAGTGCTGATATTCCTGCTCTCGCAAAGCATAATGGTATAGGTGTTGAGGAGTGCGGCAGGCAGGAGAGATACGCTTTCTTTGAATGCGTTGCTCCCGGTGCAAAGGTCGCAACCGCACATACCTTGTCCGACTGTGAGGAGACTTTTCTTTTCAATCTCGCAAGGGGTGCTTCACTCAAGGGTCTTACTTCAATTCCTCCCGTCAGGGATAATATAATCCGTCCGCTTATTGATTGCTCACGTGATGATATTGAGCGTTATTGTGAGCAGAATAATATAGCGTACGTTACCGACAGTACGAATCTTCAGGATGAATATACACGCAACCGACTCAGACACAAGGCAGTGCCCGAGCTTAAAAAGGTAAACCCTTCTTTTGATTCGGCTTTTTCACGCTGTGTCAATTCTCTGCGTGAGGATGAGGAGCTGCTCTCAATGCTCAGCAATGCCGCTGTTGAGCGTGCAAGACTCGCTGACGGCTTTCTTACCGAGCCTGTAACCGTGCTTCATCCTTCGCTCAGACGCAGGGCTGTTGCAACTGTAATCGAAGAGCTGACGGGTGAAAAGCCGCAGGCTCATCATATTGAAGCGGTGTGCGGCATAATCGAAGCAGGCGGCGATACGCAGATTCTGGGCGGAATTTCACTGCGTGCATGCTCAGGTGTGCTCCGCAGAGTTAAACCGAAAAGTGAAGAATGGTGCTGTGAAGCTTGCTTCGGAATTAATAATTTGCCTTACGGTGATATAAAACTTGAGCTTTTTGTCAAAAATAACAAAATAAATATACAAAATTTTAACAAACACCTATTGGATAATGCTTTTAATTATGATAAAATAAACGGTAAGCTGTTTTTCAGCTCTTTACGTGAGGGTGACAAAATACGTCTTCGCGGCAGGGGAGTTACCAAACAGCTCAGACGCATATTCAATGAAATGCATATCGAACCCGAGCTTCGACGCAGTATTCACGTACTTAGGGATGACGAAGGTATAATTTGGGTTTCCGGTGCCGGTGTTGCCGACAGAGTTGCTGTTGACAGTAATACCGACAGCGTTGTTATGATAACAATAGACTGATTGCAGTTAAAATAAAACGAAGGAGTTAAGAAATGGATGCAAACAAAAAAAGAAAGCTGAGGACGGCGCTGATATATATTGTCGTACCGCTGCTTATTATGGGTATTGCGTTTTATTTTGTAAGCTCGTCTACACCGAGTAAAAAAACGCAGTACTATGAGATTGTTGCCAAGTTTGAAGCCGGCAACGTTACCGAGTACAGTCTCAATCTCAGCTCGGGTGCTCTTGTATACAAAGAAAAGGATAATGAGGTAGCACAGAAATATACCGTGCCTAACGTTCAGATTTTTGTCAACGATATTCATCCGCTCGTTTCCGAGTATAACAAGACCAATCCCGATACTCCCATTAAATACGACTATGAGCGCGGCGGTGAAAACTCGTGGGTGCTCAACGTTCTGCCGACTGTATTGCTTATGGTTGTGCTCGGCGTTGTGATGTTCCTTATGGTTCGCCGTATGGGTCAGAGCTTCAATAACGAAACCAACAAAACACTTAGTTTTGGCAAGGCACGAATCAAAAACGCAAAGGATGAAAAACGCAAGGCAACCTTTGAAGACGTTGCAGGTGCTGACGAAGAGAAGGAAGAGCTTGCAGAAATTGTCGACTTCCTCAAAGACCCCACTAAGTTCAACGACCTCGGTGCAAGAATTCCCAAGGGCGTGCTTCTTGTAGGCCCTCCCGGTACAGGTAAAACTCTTCTTGCACGTGCTGTAGCAGGTGAAGCGGATGTTCCTTTCTTCTCAATTTCCGGTTCAGACTTTGTCGAAATGTACGTCGGTGTCGGTGCTTCCCGTGTGCGTGACCTTTTCGAACAGGCAAAGAAGAATTCTCCTGCTATTATATTTATCGATGAAATTGATGCTGTGGGCCGTCACAGAGGTGCAGGTATGGGCGGCGGTCACGATGAGCGTGAGCAGACTCTTAACCAGCTCCTTGTTGAGATGGATGGCTTCGGTGCAAACGAAGGCGTTATCATCATTGCCGCAACCAACCGACCCGATATCCTTGACCCGGCTCTTCTCCGTCCCGGCAGATTTGACCGTCAGGTTACAGTCAACTATCCCGATCAGAAGGGCAGAGAGGCTGTTCTTAAAGTACACGCAAAGGGCAAGCCCCTTGCCCCCGACGTTGACCTCGGTGTTATTGCCCGCTCCACAGCAGGCTTTACGGGTGCTGACCTCGAAAACCTCCTTAACGAAGCCGCTCTTCTTGCCGCAAGGCAGAATAAAAAGGCTATCACGATGAAGGAAATCGAAGAGGCAACAGTAAAGGTTGTTGTCGGTACAGAGAAGAAATCTCATAAGATGACCGATAAGGAAAAGAAGCTTACAGCCTACCACGAGGCAGGTCACGCTGTTGCTACCTTTAACCTTGAGTCTCAGGATCCAGTTCACGAAATCTCCATTATCCCCAGAGGCATGGCAGGTGGCTATACAATGTCAATTCCCACTGAGGATAAGAACTATACAACCAAGAACGATATGCTTGACAATCTTGTTACACTCCTTGGCGGACGTGTTGCAGAGGCTATTGTTCTCGGTGATATCTCAACAGGTGCTTCCAACGATATTCAGCGTGCAACCGAGATTGCAAGAGGTATGATTACAAAGTACGGTATGAGCGATGAGCTCGGTCCGATTTCTTTCACATCAGGCCACAACGAGGTGTTCCTCGGCAGAGATTACGGTCAGACCCGCAATTATTCCGAGAAGGTTGCAAGCTCAATCGATACCGAAATGAATTCAATCATCACCGGTGCTTACAAGCGCTGTGAGGATATTCTTACAAACGATATTGATAAGCTTCACGCAGTTGCACAGTATCTCATTGAGCATGAGAAGATGAGCGGTGAAACCTTCAAGGATATTATGACCGGTGCTTCTCAGACAGATGAGCAGACCGATGATGTTGTTGCATCGGAAGCTACAGAAGAAACAGAAGAATAAAATTTGCGATTTGCCGGCACTGCTTAAGCTGTGTCGGCAAACTGTGGTATAAAGAGAGGTAAAACAAATGCCGAAAAAAGCAGAATACGGAGTAGAAAGCATAACCTCCCTCAAGGGTGCCGACCGTGTACGTAAGCGTCCCGGTGTCATATTCGGCTCTGACGGTCTTGAGGGCTGTGAGCATTCTATCTTTGAAATTATCTCAAACTCAATCGACGAAGCCCGTGAAGGCCACGGCGATAAAATTATAGTCACCCGTTTTTCGGATGGCTCTGTTGAGGTGCAGGATTTCGGCAGAGGTATTCCCGTTGACTATAACCCCAAGGAGAAGAAATTCAACTGGGAGCTTGTGTTCTGCGAGCTTTACGCAGGCGGTAAGTATGATACCAATGATGGAGGCAGCTACGAGTATTCACTCGGTCTCAACGGTCTGGGTCTTTGCTCCACTCAGTATGCTTCCGAATATATGGCGGCAGAAATCAAAACAGGCGGCTACCGTTACGAACTCAAGTTCAAAAAAGGTAAGCCCTCAGGCAAAATGCTCAAAGAGGAGTATACCAAGAAGGATACGGGTACACGTATCCGCTGGAAGCCCGACCTCGAGGTTTTTACGGATATAAACGTACCGCTTGAGTATTTTCAGTCAACTCTCAAGCGTCAGGCAATCGTAAACTCGGGTGTGCGTTTCGTTCTCCGCAACCAGAAGGGTAATACCAATTCATTTGAAACTTACGAATACCTTTATGAAAACGGTATTAAAGACTATGTCGACGAGCTTGGCGGTGATACATCAATCAGCCAGACTCAGCTCTGGTCTGCAGAGCGAGTAGGCCGTGACAGAGAAGACCAGAAAGATTATAAACTCAAGATAAACATTGCCCTGCGTTTCTCCAACAAAACTCAGCTTAAGGAGTATTATCACAACTCAAGCTGGCTTGAGCACGGCGGTGCACCCGACAAGGCAACACGAAGTGCTTTTGTTTCGCAGATTGATGCTTATCTCAAGCAGAATAACAAATATACAAAAACCGATTCCAAAATAAGTTTTCAGGACGTTGAGGATTGTCTGATTCTTGTCATCTCGTCTTTCTCAACACAGACCTCCTACGAAAACCAGACAAAGAAATCTATTACCAACAAGTTTATTCAGGAGGCTATGACAGACTTCCTGCGTAAACAGCTTGAAATATACTTTATCGAAAATAAGCTCGAGGCAGAGAAAATCTGTGATCAGGTGCTTATCAATATGCGCAGCCGTGTAAGGGCTGAAACAACAAGACAGACAATAAAAAAGAATCTTCAGACCAGTAACGATATGGCAAACAGAGTGCAGAAGTTTGTCGACTGCAGAAGCAGAGACGTCAATATGCGCGAGCTGTTTATCGTTGAGGGTGACTCTGCTCTTGGTGCCTGTAAGCAGTCGCGTGACTCTGAATTCCAGGCAATCATTCCCGTCAGAGGTAAGATTCTCAACTGTCTCAAATCCGAGTACGATAAGATTTTCAAGAGTGATATCATAACTGACCTTATCAAGGTGCTCGGTTGCGGTATCGAGGCAAAGGGTAAGCACGCAAAAGACCTTGCAACCTTCAGCCTTGACAACCTCAAGTGGAATAAGGTTATTATCTGTACCGATGCCGACGTTGACGGTTTCCAGATAAGAACTCTTATTCTTACTATGATTTACCGCCTTATGCCTACTCTTATCGAAGAGGGCTATGTCTTTATTGCGGAGTCACCGCTTTACGAAATCAGCTATAAAGACGAAACGTGGTTTGCCTATACCGAAAAAGAAAAGGCAGACGTGCTTGCCGAGCTTGAAGGCAAGAAGTTTACAATTCAGCGTTCAAAGGGTCTTGGTGAAAACGATGCGGATATGATGTGGCTTACCACAATGAATCCCGCAACACGCCGACTTATCAAGATTGAGCCTGATTTTGCCGAGGCAATGGCAGAAAAATTCGACCTGCTTCTCGGTGATAACCTTGCAGGCAGAAAACAGTATATTGCAGAAAACGGCCATCTCTATATTGATATGGCAGACGTAAGCTGAGAAAGGGGAGATATTAAATGGCAAAGAAAAAAACAGAAAAGCAGCCTAAATCTGATATCAACCCCAATGCACATATTATCGGTGCGGGCGAAGTTGTCAACCAGCGTATTACCGATACGCTTGAAGTCAACTATATGCCGTATGCAATGAGCGTTATTATGTCCCGTGCGATTCCCGAAATCGACGGTCTCAAGCCTGCTCACCGTAAGCTCCTCTATACAATGTATAAGATGGGTCTTCTTAACGGCTCTCGTGTTAAGTCGGCAAATATTGTCGGCCGTACAATGCAGCTCAACCCCCACGGTGATGCCGCAATTTACGATACAATGGTGCGTCTTTCACGCGGTTATGAGGCTCTGCTTCATCCGCTTGTAGATTCAAAGGGTAACTTCGGTAAGGCATATTCGCGCGATATGATGTGGGCTGCATCACGTTATACCGAGGCAAAGCTCGAATCTATATGCTCGGAGCTTTTTGCGGATATCGATAAGGATACGGTTGACTTCGTCGACAATTACGACAGCACTATGAAGGAGCCTACGCTTCTTCCGGTATCCTTCCCGAGCGTGCTTGTAAATGCAAACACGGGTATTGCCGTCGGTATGGCAAGCTCTATATGTTCATTCAACCTTGAAGAAATTTGCAACACAACAATCGAGCTTATCAAAGACCCCGATTACGATGTTTCCGAAATAATCAAAGCTCCCGATTTTATCGGCGGCGGTCAGATAATCTATAATCATGACGAGATGATGAATGTCATCAATAACGGTCGCGGCAGTATCAAGGTAAGAGCAAAGTATAATTACGATAAATCAAACAACTGTATAGATATATACGAAATTCCGCCTACAACTACAGCGGAAGCCATAATCGATAAAATTATCGAAAAATTCAAGGCAGGGTCACTTAAAGAAATCAGTGACGTGCGTGATGAAACCGATAAGAACGGTCTTAAGATTACGATTGACCTCAAACGCGGAACTGACCCGGATAAGCTTATGCTTAAGCTTTATAAGCAGACTCCTATGGAGGATACATTCTCCTGTAACTTCAACGTTCTTATTGCAGGTATGCCTCAGGTGCTTGGCGTAAAGCAGCTGCTTACCGAATGGATCGCTTTCCGTACCGGCTGTGTACGCAGAAGAACTTTCTTTGAGCTTCAGAAGTGCCGCAACAGACTGCATCTGTTAGAGGGTCTGCAGAAGATACTTCTCGATATCGATAAGGCTATAAAGATAATCCGCAACACCGAAGAAGAAAAAGAGGTTGTCACAAACCTTATGATAGGCTTCGGTATTGATGAGATTCAGGCTGAGTACGTTGCGGAAATCAAGCTCCGTCACCTCAACCGCGAGTATATCCTTAAGCATACTAAAGATATTGAAAGCCTCAAGGATACAATCAAAGACCTTGAAGAAATACTTGAAAAGCGTCAGCGTGTAAAGAAGATAATCATTGCAGAGCTTCAGAACGTTGTCAAAAAGTTCGGTAAGCCCCGCAGAAGCGAAATTATCTATCAGGCTGAGATTGCCGAGGCGGAAACTGAAGAGCCCGTTTCAAACGAGCCTGTACATCTCTTCCTCTCACGTGAAGGCTATTTCAAGAAGATTACTCCGCTTTCGCTTCGCATGAGCGGTGAGCAGAAGGTAAAGGAGAACGACGAAATCATCGCTACCTACGACACTACTAACGATGTCGAGCTGTTGTTCTTTACTAACAAACAGCAGGTTTATAAGGCTAAGGCTGACGACTTTGAGTTTACAAAGGCGAGCGTGCTTGGTGAATACGTACCCTCAAAGCTTGATATGGAGCCTGAGGAAACAGTAGCATATATGGCTCTTCTCAAAGAGTATAACGGTCATATGATGTTCTTCTTCGAAAACGGTAAGGTTGCAAAGGTTGATATGTCAGCCTACGCTACCAAGACAAACCGTAAGAAGCTCATCAAAGCATACAGTGATAAATCTCCGCTTGTTGCGGCTCTTTATATTACGCAGGATACGGAGCTTGTGATGATTTCAAGTGCAGGCAGACATCTTCTTTTCAATACTGCTGCAATTTCTTCCAAAACAACCAAGGATACGCAGGGTGTTGCTGTCTTCACTCTCAAAAAGGGTCAGCGTCTTATGACGGTGCGTCCTTATGCTGATGGTGAGTTTGCTAAGCCCTACCGTTACCGCACCAAGAATCTTCCGTCTACAGGTGCTCTGCTCAGTGCAGAGGACAGCGGCGAGCAGCTGACTCTTATTTGATATGTAACTGTTAATGCAGGCTTCCCCGCCGTTAACAGCCGACGGAGAAAGCACGAAGCAAACGCATTAACTTTTTACGTTCTTTGTCCGTCTACAGTATTTTTACCGCTGTGTTTTTCTGTATGCGTTGAAATTTTTTCCTTAATATCTGTAGTTTTTTGAAAAAACTATTGCAAAATGAAAAACTATGTGATAGAATACTCGAGTATAAAAGCGGAAATTGTATATATTTTTCAAAAGAAAGGGTAACAGCCTCGGTTTAAATCGGGCGTTAAGGTGATTTATTATGGTATGGTATGAAATAGTTTTCGGTGTAGTTCTTATTGTTCTTGCTATTGCAATTTCAGCTCTCGTTCTTCTTCAGGAGGGTAACTCTCAGGGCCTTTCCGGTACTATTGCCGGCGGTGCAGAGACATTCTTCGGTAAGAACAAGGGTCGTACAATGGAAGCTAAGCTTGTCAAGCTCACAAAGATTGTCGGTATCGGCTTCTTTGTAATTGCTTTTGCAGCAAAGGTTATCACAACTATTCTTTGATTTTTGCTCAGGTCTTATCAGACAGCCAAGGCGTAAAAACCTTGGCTGTTTTTTTATGCTTTTATATTGACTAATTCTTTTATTATGCTATTATTTCCTTGTATGTTTTTAATGATCAGAGGTCTTGTATTATGAGCACTAAACCCATAACAGCAATTATCGTCGGCGGAGGTCACCGTTCCTTTACCTATGCCGAGCTTGCTCTCAAATCACCCGATAAGCTGAAGATTGTCGGTATTGCCGATCCTAATCCTTTCAGATGTGAAAAGGCTCGCAAAATGTTCGGCTTCCCGAAAGAGAATTGCTTCTCGAGTGCTGAGGAGCTTGCGGCTGTGCCGAAGTTTGCCGATGCTGTAATCAACGGCACTATGGATCATCAGCACGTCGAAACAGCTATTCCTCTGCTTGAAGCAGGTTACGATATGCTTCTTGAAAAGCCTTTTGCTGTTAATATGGATGAGCTTGAAAAGCTTGTTGCTACCGTCGAAAAGCATGGCAATAAGGTTATGATTTGCCACGTACTTCGTTATACTCCGTTTTACCTTGCTATCAAGGAACGTCTGCTTGCAGGTAAAATCGGTGATATAATCAGCATCAATACTTTTGAGCACGTCAGCTATCACCATGCTTCTACTTCTTATGTCAGAGGTAAGTGGGGCAGAAGTGAAGAATGTAAAACCTCTATGCTTCTTGCAAAGTGCTGTCACGACCTCGATATAATGATGTGGATGATGAGCGAAACGAAGCCCGAAACGGTTTCGAGCTGCGGCTCAATATTCCAATTCAAGCCTGAAATGGCTCCTGAGGGTGCGGGCACAAAGTGCCTTGTCGACTGTCCTCATGTGAACAGCTGCCTGTATTCCGCGAAGCGTATATATATTGACCATCCGGACAGATGGGAATTCTATGTCTGGTCTGCTCTTGAAGATATGGAAAATGCCACTGTTGAAGATAAAATCAATCTTCTGAAAGGTGACAGCCCCTACGGCAAGTGCATTTATAAGAGCGGTAACGACGTTGTCGACCATCAGAGCGTTATGGTTAACTTCAAAAGCGGTGCAACAGGTACACACAATATGATTGCAGGTGCCGCAAGACCTATGAGAAGAATTGAAATAGTAGGCACAAAGGGCGAAATATTCGGTGAGTTTGAAAATAACGATATCCACGTGCTTACAATCAATCCCGATCCCGATAAGGAATACGACGAAGAGATTATTGACCTTTCTGCCTTTAACGAGGGCGGCGGTCACGGCGGCGGTGATCTCGGTATTGCCGAAGATTTTGTCAATTATGTAAGCGGTGAAAAGCCCTCTGTTTCCTGCACTTCTATCTTTGATTCCGTTGCAGGTCATAAAACCGTTTTCCTTGCAGATAAGTCGCGCGAAAACGGCAGTAAACCTATGGAGTTTTAATTTTTATGGAGCTTAGTAAAAAGAAAACAATGGGCGGTAATGCCGCCCTTTTGCTTGCTGCAATTATCTGGGGTGCATCTTTTGTTGCACAGGATGTCGGCAAGGACCATGTCGGTGCATTTACGTATAACGGTCTGCGTATGCTTATGGGTGCGGCAGTGTTGCTTCCGCTGATACTGTTTATGCAGCTCAGAAAGCGTAAAAGTGATACCCGCACAAAAGAGCAGAAGAAAAAAGATGCTTTTATTCAGGCTAAAAGCGGTATAATCTGCGGTGTTATACTTTTCATAGCAAGTAACCTTCAGCAGTTTGCTTTCAATTATATAGATGAAGCAGCTTCAGGCAAAATCGGCTTTATAACAGCACTTTATATGCTTCTCGTTCCCGTTTTCGGTCTGTTTCTCGGGCACAGACAACGCCCTGCTGTCTGGGTAGCGGTACTTATGGGCTGTGCAGGCGCATATCTTCTTTGCGTTGACTCTTCTCTTACCTTAGGCTTCGGTGAGCTGCTTGCACTCGGCTGTGCGGCATTCTTCGCTGTGCATATTCTTTATATAGACAGCGTTATGGATAAGGTCGACGGTGTAATTCTTTCGTGCTCTCAGTTTTTCGTTGTCGGTGTTCTGTCGGTGATATGTATGTTTATTTTTGAAACACCGACTCTGACAGGTATAAGGGGTGCACTTGTGCCTATGCTTTATTCCGGTATTATGAGCAGCGGTGCCGGTTATACACTTCAGATTGTCGGTCAGAAGTATACAAAGCCTGCAGTAGCGTCACTGCTTATGTGCCTTGAGTCTGTGTTTGCCGTGCTTACGGAATGGATTGTACAGGGAGAGCAGTTGGAGCTTCGTGAGGCAATAGGCTGTGTTGTGATGTTTGCTGCTATAATCATCACAAATCTTCCCGAGCGTAAAAAGAAATAGGTATAAGAGCTGTAAAATGTAACCTTTTTACAGCTCTTTTTATTTATTACAATTTCTTAATATATATTGCCTTTTGCGATAAGTTTTGCTAAACTATACATAGTTTTTTAAAAGGATGACTGCTTTTGAATAAACGCTACGATGGTTGCCTTATATGCACCGATATGGACGGCACTCTGCTCACTACAGACAAGGTGCTCAGCCATGAGAATGCAGAGGCTATAAAACGGTTTCAGCTTGGCGGAGGCCTTTTTACTGCCGCAACCGGCAGATATTGGGATTTTCTGGATTGTTACCGCGACGTCTTTGTGCCTAACACGCTTGTTGTTTCTCTCAACGGATGTGTTGTTTCCGAATACGGCACAAACAGAATTGTTCGCTATACTGAGATGGACAGGGCTTGTTTTGACGAAGCGGAGTATGTTTTCGACAGCTGTCCTCAGCTTAAAACTCTTCTTGTCAATACAAGCGGCGGCTTTGTGCCGATAAACAGGGGAGAGGTCAGCAAAATTTATGATATTGATCCAAGCCCTTGTAATAAGGTATATAAAATGACTTATATGGCAGACCCGTATGAGGAACTGACCGAAGAAACACGTGCTTTCTTTGTGCCGTTTGCCAAGGGCAGATATCACTGCGAACGTAGCTGGCCCGGCGGTATTGAGTATTATCCGCTTGACGGCGGCAAGCATAACGCTGTTATGTGGCTTAAAGAGCACACGCATTCGGATAAGCTTATATGCGTGGGTGATTATGAAAACGATATCGGAATGCTCAGGTGTGCCGATATGGGCGTTGCTGTTAGTAATGCACTCGGGTGTGTGCGTGCGGCGGCAGACGTTACACTGTGCTCAAACGATGAGAACGCAATAGTGGCTCTTATCGAGAGATTATAAATTATCTTTTTAGGGAGAAAGATTATGAGTATTGTTAAAGATTATTTTTCGAGAATTACGAAAACTCCGAAAAAATTGGAAATCATATGGTGGTGGATTTTCCGTTGCATTATGATTTTTGGCATTCTTGATTCATTGTTTGGCTTTACACAGTTCGGCGGCAGACCCATGATGGTCAAGCAGATGGCTGCTAACCTTGTAGGTATGTTTGCGTGGGAAATCTGTCAGGCAATGAGTAAGAAGAATTTTATGCGCTATCTGCCTTCCTATATTCAGGATATTTCTGTTATAGGCTTCTTTATGGCATCGTTCTGCGGTGCATATATCAACCTTTATTACAGCTTCCGCTTCTACGATCTTATTTTCCATGTATTCGGCGGTGCGGCAGGTGCTCTCTTCGGTTACGAGGCACTTACTGCTATGCAGCACCGTGACAAGGTTAAGAGTCACGTTCCTTTTGTTGTTCTTGCAGCTTTCGGCTTTTCATTTATCTGCGGTAACGCATGGGAAATCGTAGAATTTGTTCTTGACCAGTTCTTCGGCTCTGATGCTCAGCACTGGTGCTATCAGGAAGCACAGAACGCTGCTGCAACATACGGTAAGGATTTTCTTGCTAATCCGCACATTATTCCTCACGTTATCAGCGAAAGTCTCTGGGCTGAAGGCTGGACAGAAGCTACGTTCGATTACCGCTGGGCTCTTATGGATACAATGGAAGATATCGTTTGTAATGCAATCGGCGGTGTAATTGTCTATGTTATGCTCCTCGTATGGCCCTATCACCATACTGGTAAGCGTAACGTAAATAATCTCTATACAGATATTGTTACAGAGAAAAAGTCAAAGAAAAAGGAACTCGTAACAAAATGAGTGATATAAATTCTTTCCTTGAAAAAGCCGGCAGGGTAGTGCCTACCGAGCGTCAGTTAAGACACCTTAAGGAAACTCCTTTTTATGCCTTTGTTCACTTCAGCCCTAACACGTATACCGGGTTGGAGTGGGGCACCGGTAAGGAAGACCCTGCAATCTTCAATCCTACCGAGCTTGATTGTGACAGCTGGGTTAAAGCTATCAAATCTGCAGGTATGAAAGGTGCAGTTATCACTGCCAAGCATCACGACGGTTTTTGTCTGTGGCAGACTGAAACTACCGAGCACTGTATCAGAAACAGCCCGTATAAAAACGGCAAGGGTGATATTGTTAGAGAGTTTGCCGATGCCTGCCGCAGAGGCGGTATCAAATTCGGTTTTTACCTTTCTCCGTGGGACAGAAACTGTGAGCTTTACGGTACAGATGCGTATAACGATTTCTATCGTGCACAGCTTACCGAACTTCTTACAAACTACGGCGATGTTTTTCACGTCTGGTTTGACGGTGCTTGCGGTGAAGGTTCGAGCGGCAAGAAGCAGTCATATGACTTTGAGTCTTATTTTGAGCTTGTTCGCAAGTATCAGCCTGATGCGACTGTATTCAAGGACGAGGGTCCTGATATCCGCTGGTGCGGTAATGAGTCAGGCTCTGCCCGTGCGGCAGAGTGGGCGGTTGTTCCGTGGGAGCTCTGCTATTTCTGTGAAAAACAGACCGAGGGCAGCTTGCTTGACGGTGAACTGAAAAATATATATAACAGCGATAAGGATATTGGCACACTTGAGAATATAATGTATTCAAGCGGTCTTGTCTTCTGCCCGTCAGAAATTGATATGTCAATCCGTCCGGGCTGGTTTTATCATCCTGAAGAAGAACCGCATTCTCTTGACAGACTCTTTTCTACATACCTCCGCTCTGTCGGTGGTAATACAACCTTTAACCTTAATGTTCCGCCTATGCCGAACGGAAAGTTTGACCCTCGTGATATTGCGAGACTGAAAGAACTCGGTGAGAAAATCCGTTCGAGCTTTGATGTGAATCTTTGCGAGAATGCAAAAGTTACACGCACTTCACTCTGCGGTTATCAGTGCGAATATCTTGTTGAGCTTGAAGAAGAGAAGGATATAAACTTCTTTGAGCTTGAAGAGGATATTGCACAGGGTCAGAGAGTAGAGTCATTCCGTATTTTAAGACGTAAAGATGGCTTGTGGGATAAGGTTTACTCGAATTACACTACGATCGGCAATAAGCGTATTATTGAAGAAGACGTACAGTGTGATGCTTTTAAAATTGTTGTTGAGGCATCACGAGGCGAGCCGATTATCAGCAAAATTGCCGCTTATTAAGGAGATAAACTATGATACCCGAACTTACTTTTGAATATCTTCTTGGTGCAGTGCCTATATGGGGCAAGCCCAATACTTATTTCGGCTCTGTTGCACTAAGGGCTAATGGCGGTGTTTTTGACGATCAGTTCCGCTACAGGCTTACCGTGCTTGTTCCTGAAGAAGGAGATAAGCAGATTGAGGCACGTTATTATATCGGTTGGAAGTCTTATGACCTTACCGATAAGGAGACCATGACGGTGCAGTGTTTTCCTGCTGATGACGACGGTGCGGCTGCTGCTTGTGCCTGGCTTCGTGAGGAATTGGCAAAATACACAAAAGAATAATATTATATAGTTTAAAAAAATACAAAAAAACACTTGCTTTTTAATTAATTATCTGTTAATATAATTGATGTTCGTTTAGCTTTAGTTTTAATTAAGGAGGTGCCGCAAATGGCAAAATGTGAATTCTGCGGTAAAGGCGTTACATTCGGTATCCAGGTATCGCACTCACACAGACGTTCCAACAGAACATGGAAGCCCAACATCAAGCGTGTTAAGGCTGTTGTAAACGGTTCACCCAAGAGGGTATACGCTTGCACACGTTGCCTTCGTTCAGGTAAGGTTACACGTGCTGTCTGATTAAGTAAACCGAATTGATTTAGAGACTGTCAGTTGTGGCAGTCTCTTTTTCATTTTATTTTAATAATTATATACATTTCTATAAATGTGTTTTCTGAGCGGGAAATTGCAACTTTTATGCTGCGATTTTCCGCTTTTTCAGCTTCTTTTGTGTGTGAATAAATGTTCTCCACAAGATATAAAACCCTTTGCAGGAAAAAGAAAAAGTTCGTAAAAAATTGCCAAAATTTTTCGAAAAAATTTTGTAATTTTGCTTGACTATTTATACTTATATAGTTATAATAATGGTGTCGATTGGTACAAATAACCCCAAATTGGTACGTTGAAACACCAAAAATCGAAAGGAAGGAGTGAATGGACGTGGCTGATATGGTTGTTACCGAAGAAAAAAAGGTATATCTCGGCTTCAAAGGTATGGCGGATGCTGTGCTTGACGATAATAACAGACTGTCCATTCCTGCCAAGTACCGTGAAAACCTCGGTAAGACTTTTGTTGCTTGCTGTGCACCCGGTCCTTATCCTTGCCTTTACTTCTTCCCGACTCAGAACTGGGATGATCTGTGTACTGAACTTAATGACAAAAACTCTGAGGTTGCACACACTCCGGAACTCGAGTGGATGCGCCGTAACTTATACAAAAACTCTGAGGACTACACAATGGATGCCAAGGGCAGATTTACCTTGCTCTCATCTATGTGCAAGTACGCAGGGCTCAAGGATGAGGTTATCGTAATCGGTAATATGAAACGCCTTGAGATATGGGATCCCGATACTTATGCTGCTGCCGAAGCTGCAAGCCAGCCTTTCAATACGGGCAGCATACCTGACCTTAACTATTAAGAGAGGGGATAAAAATGGAATTTAACCATAAATCCGTTCTCTTTGACGAAACGATAGATGCACTTGCCATCAAGCCTGACGGCGTTGTTGTTGACTGCACGGGCGGTGGCGGCGGACACAGTGCTGCGGCACTTGCAAGGCTCGGCAAAAACGGCAGACTTATTGTTATCGACCGTGATCCCGATGCGATAAAGGTGCTGACAGAACGTTTTGGCTCTGACAGCAGAGTCACCGTAGTGCACGATAACTTTTTTAACATATCGTCAATTCTTGTTGCTCTTGGTATTGGCGGAGCAGATTCGATAATGGCTGACCTTGGTGTCAGCTCATATCAGCTTGATGAGGCAGAGAGAGGCTTCTCTTTTCATCACGATGCACCGCTTGATATGAGAATGAGTAAATCCGGCAGAAGTGCAAAGGCTCTTGTCAATGAGCTTTCTGCAGGCGAGCTCAAGAGAATACTTTACGATTACGGTGAGGAGAAATTCGCACCACGTATTGTTTCTGCAATCATACGTGAGCGTGAGAAAGCACCTATAGAAACAACTTTTCAGCTTGCTGATATCATAAGAGAGGCGTATCCGGCTGCTGCAAGGCGTGACGGACACCCTGCACGTAAAACTTTCCAGGCACTTCGTATCGAGGTTAACGGAGAACTCAGCAATCTCGGACAAGCTGTTAAAGATATGTTTGCTTCACTTAATAAGGGCGGTAGGTTAGCAATTATTTCTTTCCACTCGCTTGAAGATAAAATCGTTAAAAACTCCTTTGCAGGTTTTACAGGCGGTTGTACCTGCCCGCCGGAATTTCCGATATGTGTCTGCGGTAAGACTCCGCAGGGTAAAATTTGTTTCAAACCTAAAACTGCAACGAGCCGTGAGCTTGAGGAAAACTCAAGAAGCCGCAGTGCAAAGCTCAGGGCAATCGAAAAACTATAAGACTTTAAACGGAGGAAACTGTTTTGGCTTACAATTACAACAACAGTTCAAATGCATATGATCTTGACTTGTTCGCACCGGCACGCAAGGCGAAGCCTGAGCCGAAGCCTGAACAGCGTCCTCAGCCCAAGCTTGTAAAGCCTCAGGTAAAAACAAACGAGGAACTCAAGACAGAGGCAGCAGCTATGAGAGCAAAGCTCTTTAAGTTTGTTGCCGTACTTACAGTCGGTGTAACTCTTCTCGGTACAAATATCGCACTTCATGTACGCAACAATGAGCTTAATAACGCTATTGTCAGAGTTGATGAAAATCTCAGCAAGAAGAAGAGTGAATATACAAGACTCAACTCTGTTCTCAATGCTAAGTTTTCACCTGCAAACATCAAGGAATACGCAGAGAACAACGGTATGGTGAAGCGTGAACGTTACCATATAGTTTATTTTGATCTTGATGACGGTAATCAGATAATATCTGCTAAATAAGGGAGAATAAAAATTATTTAGCTCTCCCTGAACATATATTTGTATAAATTAAAATATATTGATTTTGGACGGGAGTTGGGTCAGGGACTTGGCTCTCGTCGTTTTGACCGTTGGAGTAACTGATAATCGAAGTATATAAAGGAGGCAACGGCTATGGCCCGCGGTGCATCTAAACTGATGTCGAAACGTGCATTACGTTTTCTTGTAGGTCTGTTAATAATCGGTTTCGGTACGAGTGCTGTTCAGCTCGGCAATATACAGCTTGTAAAGGGTAACGAATACAGAGAAAAAGCCGAAGAGCTTTACCTTGGCGATACTGCCGTGCCTGCTTTGAGAGGCACAATTTACGACTGTAATATGCACGTGCTCGCACAGAGTGCATCAGCGTGGCTTATTTACATCGACCCTGCAAATATCACCGTTTCCAGAAAAGATAAAACAGAGGCACAGATCGAGTCTGAGCTTGAAGCAAAACGCAGACTTGTTGCTGACGGACTTGCAGAGATACTCGGTGAAGATGCCGAAGCGATATATGCCAAAACCAAGAAGAACTCACGATATGAAAAAATCAAGGGCGGAGTTGAGCTTGCGTTACACGATAAAGTTCTTGATTTTGTTGATAAAAATAGTCTGTACAGCTGTATCGGTGTGCAGGAAGACGTTACACGCTACTATCCTTACGGTTCACTCGCTTCAACTCTCATAGGCTTTACCGGTGACCAGGATGTTGGCCGTGAAGGTCTTGAAGCAAAATATAATGATACACTTACCGGTGTTCCGGGCAGAATAATAAGTGCCAAGAGTGCATCAAGTAAAAACATACCTATCGAATATACGTCAATCAATGAAGCACAGCAGGGCACAAGCCTTGTGCTGACTATTGACAGAACTATACAGAGCAAGCTTGAAACAGAGCTTGAAAAAGCGTACGAGAGTGCTAAGGCAAAGGCTGCTTACGGTATTGTAATGGATGTCAAAACCGGTGCAATACTTGCAATGTCCAATATGCCAAATTACGACCTTAACGATCCGTTTACGGTTCATTCCGAAACCGAAAATTCACGCCTTGCTCTTATTACCGATGAAGAAGAACGCAAGACTGCGATTTCTGCTTCTGTTAAAGAACAGAGAAAGAACAGCGTTATCACCGATTCTTATGAGCCCGGTTCGGTTTTCAAGCTTGTCACACTTGCCGCCGCTCTTGAAGAAGACGTTGTTTCAGAAAGTACAACGTTTACCTGTGTCGGCGGTATTCAGGTGCCCGGTCATTATATCCGTTGCCATAAGCATGAGGGCCACGGTACACAGACTATGCAGATGGGTCTTATGAATTCATGTAACCCGTTCTTCATTTCAACGGGTCAGAAAATAGGTAAAGAAACATTCTATGATTATTTTGAAGCTTTCGGATTTACTGAAAGAACAGGTATTGACCTTTCCGGTGAAACTCAGCCCAGAGCAGGCAGTGCGTACCACAGAAGAGAAGATTTCAATATTGCACAGCTTTCAAGTTACTCATTCGGTCAGACCTTTGAGGTTACACCTCTGCAGATGATTACAGCTGTTGCCGCTATTGCAAACGGCGGTAAGCTTATGACTCCCTATGTTGTTGCCAAACAGCTTGATGAAGCAGGTAACGTTATCGCTCAGACTCAGCCTACAATGAAACGTCAGGTTGTTTCCGAGTCAACGGCAAAGCGTGTGCTTACTATGATGGAAGCTGTTGTCAGTGCAGGTACCGGTAAAAACGCTTACGTAGCAGGCTATCACGTAGCAGGTAAAACAGGTACGTCACAGAAGCTCAGTATCGAAGACGGTGAAAACAAGTACGTTGCTTCTTTCTCCTGTGTTGCTCCCGGTGATGACCCGAGAGTTGCTATTCTGATTGCTATCGATGAGCCTGTCGGTCAGCGTAACGGCGGTCAGATTGCGGCACCTGTTGCAGCTTCTCTTGTTGAAGAGATTATGGGTTATCTCGGCGTAGATCCCGAGTACAATGAAAAAGAACAGAATCTTATCGATATCCGTACACCTTCACTTGTCGGCAGAACAGTAGACGATGCAAGAGATATAGCCCAAAATCAGGATCTTACAGTAAGAGTTATCGGTAGCGGTGACAACGTAATCCGTCAGATTCCCGCTTACGGTCAGACTATGCCTCAACAGGGCGTGGTAATACTCTATACTGATGACAGAGATGAAGAGACAGTCACTGTTCCTGATTTCACCGGTATGAGCCTGAGTGTCGCACGAAGAAGTGCAAACAACCTCGGTATCAATATAAAAATATCGGGTAACGCATTCAGCGGTGCGGATATTCTTGCATACAGTCAGGATATCCCGAAGGATACCGAAGTTAAATACGGTGAAGTTGTTACAGTTTACTTCAAGTCATATTCGGGCTTGTCGGATTCACTTTACGGTTAATATTTTTGATTCAAGAGGGAAGAAGAAATGAATATATTTACTCTTTTGAAAGGTGCAGGCTACAGCACAGACGGAATCACCGATGCTGAAGTGACGCTTGTAACCGAGGATTCACGCAAGGCAGAAAAAGGAAGTGTGTTTGTCTGCGTCAAGGGTGCACGTTTTGACGGCCATGATGCGGCGGTTTCCGCAGTTGAAGCAGGTGCAGTGCTTGTTGTTGCAGAGCGTGATACAGGCGCAAAAAATCAGTTAATAGTTTCAGACACAAGAGAAGCGTTTTCGCTTCTCTCTGCGTCGTTTTTCGGCAACCCTGCGGTTAAACTGCGTCTTGTCGGTATAACGGGCACAAACGGCAAAACAACAACCTGCTTTTTGCTTAA
>JAZSEX010000012.1:0-16405 GCA_045531935.1 Acutalibacteraceae bacterium
CCTGTTGCGTGATATGAATTGGCGGCACATCCGCCTGAGCAGTAGAGCTTTGCCCAGCAGTCGTGGCACTCCTTACGTGCGTATGCGTTGCAGAGCTTGAACTCATTCTGCACCTCGGTATTGGAAATACCGTCGTAAATATTACCGAGCAGATATTTAGCATCACCTACAAACTGGTGGCAGGGATAAATATCGCCCGTAGGTGTTACTGCAACGTACTCCGTACCCGAGCCGCAGCCCGAAATACGCTTGTAAATGCAAGGGCCGTGCTTAAGGTCGAGCATATAGTGGTAGAAAGTAAAGGGTCTGCCCTCACGCTTACGCTTAATCATCTCTTTTGCAAGTATCTCATACTGCTCGAAAAGCACGGGCAGGTCAGCCTCGGTAAGAGCACTCGCATCGCTCGGTGCACATACTACAGGCTCCATGCTAAGCTCTGTAAAGCCCATATCCGCCATGTGGAATATATCGTTTGTAAAGTCTGTGTTTGCGTGTGTAAACGTACCACGCATATAGTAGCTCTTGTTACCTCTGCGCTCAACAAACTCCTTGAACTTAGGCACGATTATATCGTAGCTGCCCTTGCCGGTATAGTCCTTACGAAGTCGGTCGTGAACTTCTTTTCTGCCGTCAAGGCTGAGAACAACGTTGCTCATTTCCTTGTTGCTGAATTCAATAACGTCGTCGTCAATAAGCATACCGTTTGTTGTAAGGGTAAAACGGAAGTTTTTGTTATGAATCTTCTCCTGCTCACGTGCATAGGCTACAAGCTGCTTTACAACGTCCCAGTTCATAAGCGGCTCACCGCCGAAGAAGTCTACCTCAAGGTTGTGACGTGTGCCTGAGTTTTCTATAAGAAAATCAAGTGCACGCTTACCTACCTCAAAGCTCATCAGCGCACGCTCACCGTGATACTTGCCCTGACTTGCAAAGCAGTATTCGCAGTTGAGGTTACAGGTGTGTGCAACGTGAAGGCACATAGCCTTGAGCACCGTGTTTCTGTTTTTGAAATCAAAAGCCATATCCGCATAGGTGTCAGGTGTGTACAGCTTCTGCATACTCTCAAGGCTCTTTACGTCCTCAATACAGTCAAGGCAGTCCTGCTTTGTTACACCGTCAGCAGCATATTTTGCACTGATTTCGTCTGCAATTTCATCTGCACTCTTGTCTTTGTAAAGTGCAATTATATCGTAAGCAACATCGTCGACAACGTGAACAGAGCCACTGCACGTATCGAGCACGATGTTGTAACCGTTTAATTTATACTGATGTACCATATATTTCACTCCGATTTAACTCAGTATCTACATAAAAACAGGTAATACAACTTATGTGTATTACCTGCTTTGACAGCTGATTCAATTAGACGCGAGGATTAGTTCTCCTGAGCGTTTTCACACTGCTGGTTAGCAACACCGCAGGATGTCTTGCAAGCGGACTGGCAGGATGTCTGGCACTCACCGCAACCGCCGTTCTCGCAGCTCTTTACAAGATCTTTTGTTTCAATAGTCTTAATTCTCTCCATTGTGGTTATCTCCAATCATAAAATATTGAAAGGGCAGAACACTACCCTCTTGATTTACGGGTAAAGTATATCACAACTTATATTGTACTGTCAAGCATTAAAGCAGCGGAAGTATTTCTGCTTTGAGGTATTCAATCTGCTCATCGGTAAGTGAACCGAAAGGCTTGCGGCATACACCGAAATCAAAGCCGAGAAGGTTGAGTACAGCCTTTTCACCTGCCATAACGCCGACCTTGCAGAGTGCAGTGATAATCTTATTAGCCTGCCACTGAAGCTCCTGTGCAGCCTTTACGTCACCATTCTCCCAGAACTTACGGATTTTGATAAACTTATCAGCCATAAAGTTGTAAGTTGAGCCGATACCTCCGTCAGCACCCATTGCAAGACCCGAAATCATCATTTCGTCAAAACCGTTGTAGATGATTGCATCGGGGCAGCGGTCACGGATCTGCTGAAGCTTGAAGTAATCGTTTGATGTGTACTTGACACCGATGATGTTTTCGTGTGCAAGAAGGTCAGCAATCTCGTCAAGAGTAAGCTCAACACCTGAGAAAGCAGGAATATTATAAATAATAAGCGGAATACTTACACTGTCAGCAATTGTCTTGTAGTGCTCAACAACCTGAGCGTTGCTGAATTTATAGTAGAAAGGTGCTACTGCAGAAACAGCATCATAGCCGATGCTCTCAACATACTTTGCGTACTCAACAGCCTGCTTTGTTGAAACCGTGCCGACGTGAGCGATAAGTGTTACTCTGTCGCCTGCCGCATCCTTTACTGTTTTGTATACAAGTCTGCGTTCTTCTTCAGAAAGCAGGAATGCCTCACCTGTGCTGCCTGCAACGTAGAAGCCGTCAACACCCTGACCGATATTCATCTCAACCAGCTTTGAAAGCTGAGCAGTGTTAACGTTGTCATTACTGTCAAACGGAGTCAGAAGAGCAGGAAAAATACCCTTGAAATTCTTCATTTTTGTTCGTCCTTTCTTTTTCTTTAGATATCCAGTACATTTTACAACAAAAATCAAATAATTTCCATAGCTTTATTAAAAAAACTCTTGCATTAATTGAAAATTTTATATACACTCTAAAAGTATTAAAAATATTGGAGTTGATAAAATGTCAACAAGTATGACCAAAAAGTACGGACTGATGACGGCTATCGCAATGGTAACCGGCGTCGTAGTCGGTAGCGGTGTTTTCTTCAAAGCAGAGAAAATACTGTCAGCAACAGGCGGCGACCTCAAACTCGGTATCCTCTCCTGGATTGCCGGCGGTCTTATTATGCTTGCGTGTGCATACGCATTTTCAATTCTTGCAAACCGAATTGAAAAGGTCAACGGCCTTGTCGACTATGCAGAAGCTCTTGTCGGCAAAAAATACGCTTACTTTATCGGTTGGTTTACAAGCGTAATCTACTACCCCTGCCTCACAATGGCACTTGCATGGGTTACCGCACGCTATACCTGCGTACTGTTTTTCCACGACAAAGCGGATATAACCGGCGGCCTTTGTATGACTCTTGCAGGCTTCTACCTTATCCTCAGCTTTGCAATCAATCTGCTTTCTCCCGTTATTGCGGGTAAGGTGCAGGTTTCCACAACAGTCATCAAGCTTATTCCCCTGTTCCTTATGGCTATTGTCGGTACAGTCTACGGTCTTACCAAGGGCTATACTGTCGAAAACTTCACAACAATAGTCAACGAAGTCGAGACAGGCCCTGCACTTTTCACCGCAATCTGCGCTACAGCCTTTGCATACGACGGCTGGATTGTTGCCACAACAATCAACGCAGAGCTTAAGGATGCAAAGAAGAATCTTCCCCGTGCACTTATCTTCGGCTCACTTGCTGTTATTGTAATTTATATCCTCTACTATGTAGGTCTTGCAGGCGGAATTCCCAACGCTGTAATGATGGAAGGCGGCGAAACAGGCGCAAGACTCGCATTTGAAGCTGTATTCGGCAAAATCGGCGGCACTGCAGTTTTCGTTTTTGTTATCATATCCTGCTTCGGCACACTCAACGGCCTGACACTTGCCTGCTCAAGAGGTATGTATGCACTTGCCGCACGTAACGAGGGTCCCAAGCCCGGTTTATTCGTTCAGGTAGACAAAGCAACCAATATGGCACCCAGCTCAGCAACAGTCGGTCTTCTTATGTGCATTGTCTGGATGGTATTTTTCTACTGCTCACAGTTCTCATCCTTCGGTCAGAGCATGGGTATTTTCGCATTCGACCCGACTGAGCTTCCTATCGTTACAAGCTACTTCCTTTATATCCCGATTTTCTTTATGATGATGTTTAGACTCAAGGATGTCAACGGCTTCAAGCGTTTCATCGCACCTCTTATTGCTATTATAGGCTGCGTCTTTATGATGGTTGCAACTATCTACTCACACCAGAAATTTGTTATCGGTTATCTGATTTTATTTGTCATCATCAACGCTATCGGTATGATGTTCTTTGGCAATAAGAAAAAGAAAGCTAAAAACAAAAAGTAAAATCCGACACTTTCAGTCAACAAAAAAACCTATGGCAGTTAAACTCTGCCATAGGTTTTTTTCATACCTTTAAGAATGTTCAATCAGATATCAAATTTATCTATATCATATTTTGTGCAGGGATAATTTGCAACTCCGTTTTCATCCGGGAAGGGTGAAAGATTATCGTTCTCATACAGCTTTCTTTCCTCTTCGTTTGAGAAATCGGGGATCTTGTATTCAGCACCGTTGTGAAGGCTGCTTCGCCAACCGAGGATTGCTACCGCACTCATTGCACAGGAGCGGTAAGCATTGAAATAAGGCTGTCTGCCCTCAAGGATACAGCTTAAGAATTCGTGAGCTACGTAATAGTCACCGCCCGAATGGCCGCACTGTCTTGCCTTGTCCTTATCAAACGGGAAACCGACTGTCGAAACCTTTTCAGGCTCAACTCCCTCGGGAATTTCCCAATCGTTATATACGATTCTGATCTTTCCGCCGTCACCTCTTACGGTTTCCGCACTGCCCTTTGCGCAAGCAAAACGGTACCAGTTGCCGTGACCGCCGAATTTAGCCCAGCCTGTAATTCTTGCAACCGCACCTCTGCTCATTGTACACAGCATAATTGATGCAACGTCTTTGATGGGCTCACCTTCACGCTCCTGACGCATTCCGTCGGTGTAAATGCTTCTTGCGTTAACCGAAACGGGGATATCGTTCGTAACTCTCATAAGCGGAGCAAATGAATGGCTTAGATAGAAGCCCGAAGGCATCTGTGCACGCCAGTGAGTAGTTGTGGGTGTGTAGTGCACGTATTCCTCGTGACTCATCGGATGAACGTACTCGCCCTCACAGTAAAGAGCCTCGCCGAGAGTACCGCTCTGATAAATCTCAGTAAGCTTGCTTATAACCGCAAAGTAAGCGTAGTTTTCCGCAAGCATATAAATTGCACCGCTCTTTTCACTGGCACGGCAGATCTCAACACATTCAGCCATTGTTACGGCAGGCATTGTTTCACTTAAAACGTGAATGCCCTTTTCAAGTGCCAGAACTGCATATTTTGCATGCTGATGGAAGAAGTTTGTGAGCACGACAGCATCCATTCCGCTCTCGATAAACTCGTCAAAATCTTTATAGAATTTTGTTTCTTCACAGCAAAACGGCTTGATGTTTTCGTAAGTCGTTTCATCGTAATCGCATACTGCACTGATATATGCTTTGTCGGTGAGAGTAAGACCCTGTGCAATTCCGCGACCTCTTCTTGCACCGAAAACGCCTATTTTAAGTTTCTTATCCATAGCAAATGACCTCCGTTATCATATAATAGTTTAATTTTATCACTACTTAAGAACATAAACAATACAAAAGACGAAATATTATCCGTTTCTTTTTTTAAAATCAACGCAGGAAGTTTCCTGCACGTTGAATTTATATTTTTAATATTTCTCTGTTATCGCCCCATATAATTTCAACCGTAACGGGAACGTTGGATTTTACCGTTACATTCGGCTTTTCGTCGGTTGAATTTCTTTCTTCGCAGATAAGCGTCAATTCGCCGTCGGTACCGAACGGATATTTTTCAATTCCGTGCTTCTCAAGTCGGTTTACGTGCCAGGTAATCTTACGGTTTGCCGCATCGGGCTTAATACCGAAAACATATTCAAACATAACCGAAATCGGAATAAGTCCCGTCCAACCAACGAAGTCAGGCATTGATGAATTGCCTTTCATAAATTTATTATCTTTCTTTTCGGGTGCATAGTTTTCAAAAACAGTTCCCGTATCCTTAAAGACACTTACTGCCGCATCAAGGTGGGTACAGGCGATTTCATAAGAAAGGTCATATTTGTTATAAGCGTCAAGGCCCTTTAAAACCATATAGTTTGTCGGTGCCCATACCGAGCCGCACCAATAACCGCCCTGATTATCGTATTCGGGGTGGTCCTTTGAAAGTGTCGGCACTCTGTGCTCGGTTTTGAATTCATTTTCATCGTTGAGGTGAGCAATAAAAGCTTCTTTTCTCTCTTCGGGCACACATTTTGCAATCAGTGCCCAGAAAGCACCTATGTGCTTGACACCGTTGAACGTATCATCGTTTTTAAGGTCGTAATAAAACTTTGTCTTTTCGTCCCAGAGTTTTTCATTTATAACCTTAAAAAGGTGCTCACTCTCCTGCTGAAGCTCGGGAATAAACTCTTCTCTGCCGAGCTCCTTTGCCATTTTTATGAGCAGGTTGCAAGCGTTAAGCTCCTGCATGCAAGCATCAACCCACACCATATGACCGTGGCTGTAGCAGACGTGATATTTTTCGTCAAGTCTCGGGCAGTTGTCCATACCGCAGCCGTAGCCCGATGAGAAATACGTGCCGTCACGCCAGGTGAAATGCTCCTGCATCCACTGGTGATACGCCACAAGGCAAGGGAACACTCTTTCCAGTCTTTCCTTGTCACCGAAATTAAGGTAATATTCCCATTCGCACCATGTCATAACTTCAGGACCCGTTGATGCGGGATCGTGACGTGCAAAAACGTCGTTACCTGTATCCTCTTCAATCTGACGGCAGATGAATCCGTCCTTGTGCTGATGAGAGTAAAAATTGTCAAAGGTCTTCTGGAATTTAAAAATTCTGTCGGCATATTTTCCGAACATCAGCATAAATGCAGAATCCCACATAAAAATACAGCCGTTGAAAGCAGCATCAATGTAGTTTGTTATAAAACCCGTACCCTCTTTGGGCTGATACAGATTTCTGAAAGCAATCTCCCATACCTTCCAGTAACAGTCAATATAATCCTTGTGGTTTTCCCATATCGGCTGCGGAAGCTTATCCTTTATATCTTTAAAAAGCGGAATCGGAGTATTCTCAACCTCTGCACCGATAAAGGAATTTTCTTCCATTATATCTTTATCGTCATATGTAATTTCGTTATTCTGCTTAAAGCTTATCATATTATCACCTCATAAATTCAAGCCATTATTTATAGATTATATCATAAATAAATAACTAAAAAAAGTATGTTATCAACAAAATGATTTTTTATTCGGTTTGCTTACGGATATATCGCCTCCGCAACAACCTTTGCCATTACTCCGTTTGTGCTTTTCGCTCTGGCTCTCGGAGTTATCGCCGCAACAGTTGTCACTTTAAGAAAACTGAAAAATTAAATCCCAAAACATTGTAAAACCTAAAACCGGTGTACGGACACTCTCCGCACACCGGTTCCTTTTTATTCATCTGTCGTATACTTTACTTGCCTTCAAGGCAAAGCAGACGTAGCAAACACCGTCAATAATCGTTATACGCGGGTCGTAAACTCTTTTTATTTCATTATCAGTAAACTTAAAGCAGGGTATGTCAGCTACTGTCCAGTCAATTCCGTTGTCACTTGTTGCAAAGCCTATGCTTGTGCCGTCAAGCCTTTGCTTTTCAAAATCGCCGTAATCGTTTCTGAAAAGCATAACGTATTTTCCGTTATATTTCTCAACAGCAGCAATACGGCAGCGGCACAGAATACGTATAAAAAACCGTCATAGTTTTATGCCATCCTCTCAAGAGAATCAAGAGTTACTTCGTACCTTGTGGGTTTACCTGCCATAAAGCTTTCCATTTCTTCCATCATATAGTAAGCCATTCTCTGCGGTTCGTTACCCGTACTGCCTGCAATATGAGGTGTAAGAATTGCGTTGGGCACCCAGAAAAGAGGGTTGATATACGGGAAGGATTCACGCTTGATAACGTCTGCAACAAAAGTTCTTGACGGGTGCAGCAGAAGTGAGAGTGCAAGCTGATATTCGGCAACCTGTGCACCTCTGCCCGTATTTATAAAAGTAGAGCGTTTTTTCATTCTTTTGAAAAGCTTGCGGTTAAAAATGTTTTCAAGCTCAGGTTTGTTTGCAAGGTGGTTGCTGATTATGTCGCACTCGCTGAAAAGCGTTTCCATATCAACAAGCGTTACACCGAGCTCCTTTGCCGTTTCTTCCGACACAAACGGGTCGCAGGCATAAACCTGCACGTCAAGTGACTTCAGCTTTTCCGCAACCATTTTTCCTATTGCGCCAAGACCTACAAGGCCGACCTTACAGTTAAAATTACCGGGCGAAGAATTTGCGAAAGCATGCGAGCGGATAGGAAGAATATGATAATATTTTGCCGCCTGGAAGTAGCCCTTTGCCGCAAGAGTAATCTGTGCAAGAGTGTATTCCGCAACGGGCACTGCGTTTGCCGCAAAAGCAGAGTAAACTTTTACTCCGCTTTCAAGAAAAGGCCTTGCAAAATACTGTACTGTACCTGCCGAATAAAAAACAGCCTTGAGCCTCGGCATATATTTTGCAATTTCTTTCTTTGTAAACTGCGGCATTCCCCAGGTAGAAAACGCAATTTCACACTCCTGAAGAAAAGCTGCATTTTCTTCAAGATTGCTTTGGTTTATTTTTGGCGAAAGCTCGCCGTATTCCCCTATCTTTTTCAGCACCTCGGGAGTATAAACTTTTGCAAACTGAATCTGATTTGTACCGAACAGTGCAATTTTCATTCTCACTCACCCACCTTTGCACACCGATTTTTTGTTCAGCAGACGCAAAACTATCCGAAGCTGTTGCACTTAAAGCTTACCAATTTACGAATATCTGTAAAACGGGCCCTTATGGTTTTTTGCTTTTTTCTTCTTTTTAACCGTAAGCACGGGCAGTGCAATCGCAACAATAAGCGGAGCAAACGGAGATAACAAGAGTGCAAGAACGTATATCACACCCATCAGAACGTAGCCTGCATGCGAAGTGTGAACGGGAGTATCCATACGTGCAGGCGGAATCACGGTCAGGTCAAGTGTGCCTTCCCTGTCAGAAACAGAATTGTTGAACAGCAGCGGTTCAACAACCTCAGAGACAGAATAGCCGCCAAGAAATTTGTCTTTTATATTTATAAACGGCAGAGTGTCTATGATACTGTCAAGCATCGCACAAAACGGCATCAGCACTTTGTATACCGCCGAATCCGGAGTATATGCACCGTCACCTATAAGCATATTGAAAGCGGATTCAATGATAATATCAAAAATCTTCATATCCTTGACCGCTTTGTATTCTTCATCGCTCAGACGGGCCTTTCCTCTGACAAGGAAATAAATATCCTTAACAGTAAGCTTATCCATCAGTTTTTTTACCGTAGCATTTGAGCCGGTAACCGCGCGATAATATTTGTTATAAAACACGTTGTGATAATGCTCTAAAAGCGACTCTTCTGCTATATCTGTATTTTCAACGCAGTCTATGTATCTGCAGTTATACGTTACTGTTCTCTTTTCACCGTCCAGCTCAATCTCTCTGTAAGCGGGAGGATAAAATCTTACGCTCGGTGCAGTGATGTCCCACAGATGATTTTTGCTGTCGCTTATAAGATAGCCGACGTCGCAGAAGTGCGTGTGTCCCGTAAAAGCAAGGTCAAAGCCCATATCTGCCAGCGTGTGACCCGGAACAGGAGAACGCATGTTGCGGTTTTCTTTGCCGGCACCGATTCGGTATGCGGGAGCAGGAGGTACCAGAGGATGGTGTGAACATATGAATATATATTTTCCGTCCCTTTTTGCTTCGTCATACATACGCTTTATCCAACGAAGGCAGGAAGGAGTATACGTCGGGCTTTTGTCACCGAGTGCTTCCTCGTTTCGGAAAATATCGTTGAGCATAAGACAGCGTGTTTTTCCGTCAAGATCCAGGCAGTAGGAAAAGCTTTCTTCGCAAACAGAATAAGCTTCATCAGGGCCGAACTCCCGATAGGTGTTCCATATTTCCTCGGGTGAAAGTGCAGGCACAAGCTCCGGAATCAGTTCTTCATCAGGCAAGGACGAAAACTCATCCTTAACCCATTTTCTCCACTCCGCCTTCTCTGCATCAAACCAGGGGCTGTTCCACGGTTGACATTTGTACTCTGCTTTTTCACCGTACTTTCTGACGTAAGCCCTGTGGTGATGAAAGTCGTGGGTAGCAAAAATAACATATATTTTTGTTCCGCCCTGCTTTACCTTGCGAAGAAAAGCAGAAAAATCCTCGTGCGAAAAACTGTCGCCGCTGTCAGTAAGGTCTCCCGTGATAAACAGCACATCACAGTCTTTTGCCGCCTGCAAAACAGCAGCTTCAGTTACTGAAGGCTGAAGCATCAGCTCTTTGTTCGTTTTGTCCGCTATAATCCTGCGTGAAATATAATGCGTGTCCGACATTATTGCAAATTTCATCTGTACACCTTCTCTGTGCGGTTTCTTTCATCCGCTTTTATACTCCAACATATAACTAAAATAACACCCCTATGGTTGAATCAGTTTAACTACCATAGTTTTTTTCATCAATACAGGCACACTCCGTGGTAGCTCACGCTGTGCCGTGTTTTGGGGTTTTAGGTTGTTCCGACTGTTGCAGCTTCTTCGGGTGCTTCCTGTGCACTTTTAATAAGTGAATCACGCTTTTCAATCATAGCCGCTGACTCAACAGGGATTCCCGCGTGAAGCTCGCCGGCTTCCATAAAGTTTAATCCACCCTCATATTCTGACGGAAAATAGCCTTCCTTTGCAAGCTTTTCTCTCTGCTTGAGAACCTCCATAACGTATTCGTGCTGCGGATTGTTAAAATCCCAGAACAAATACGGAATAATCATCAAAACAAAGCCGATAAGGTCAAAAATCAACGGAACGGCAAGAATATTGAATCTTGCAGAATCGATATAAAGAACGTCCCAGTTGGAATTGAAGCCGTTTCTGAGAATAATTACGGGTATTATCAAGCTGACAAAAGTGGTAACGGGCGAAATAATCCAGTTGAACACACCGCTGAAATTCTCAAGACGCTCACCGGAAAGATACATCTGATAGTCATTCTTACGAACAGTCATATCAGAGTCGGCAACATCGGGGATTGAATTCGCAAAGCCTTTGAAGAATTCACACGCAAAAATAACGATACCGCACATATTCTGATTTGTGGGGAAAGCCATAATCGTAAGCATTTCCGCAATGGCACTCACCGCACATATGACAAGCTTTGCAATTTTCAGCGTTCTGTATGAGAACCTCTTTACAAAGTACGGTGCAACGAAACTCAGAGGCGTTGACCTGAAGCTCATAAGCGTTTTCATCAGACCGTAAATCGCACATTGGGTATACATACGGAACGAGAAGAAATACATTACGTTTACAATGCTTATCATACCGTTACCGAACGAATCAAGCAGTGTGGAGATAGTATTCAGCCAGTTATACTTGTTTTTCATTACCTGAGAAATTCCGTACCATAAGGATATCCTCTGCTTTTTCTCGAGCGGAGGTTGCGGAATTCTCTCCGAAATATTCCTGATACTCAGCAAAGTCAAAGCACCCATCGGAATGAATACTGAGGGAATAACGAACTTGTAAAATCTTATATCACTGAAAGCAATACCGAAAATCGGAATCAGAACGTCAAATATGTTCTTGATAAAATGAGATATTTTTACAGGCCAGGTTCTGATAAGCATTCTTTCGTGGGGATTGGGTGAAATGTTCTGCGTGCACTGTTCAATAACGTTATCGAACGGGAACATATCATAAATCATAAACAAAAGATATGCCATCCACATTCTGTCTTCGACAAGCTTAATATTATATATCGGAAGCCAACCGATAAGAATTATCATAACAGACTTCTGGACAAAGTTTGAGAACAGCACGTATTTATATCTTCCGAATTTCGGAACGAGCTTCTTTCTCCAGAGAATATTACGCAGTCCGCCGTATGCGTTGACAAACAACTGAACGCCCACTATTTTAAGGAAGCTTCTTGCACTTACGCCGTTTATTCCGTTGAGCAGCTTTGTTAATGCCTTGGGCAGGAACAAAGAAGCGTCAAACAGAATCAGGCAAAGTCCGATAACGGAAATTGTGCCGTAAAAGGCAAGGAACTTTCTCTCGGTTTTCTTTTCAAGAATACCTAGGTTATCATCAACAACCCATTTCAGAACGTTCCACAGATAAGAAAGAGGAAGACCGATAAGGGTAATAACGGAGAAAGCAAGATACGGCAGCTTATAGTGGTACATTATGATAAAGCACGATGCCGTAAAGCCGAGATATTCAAGAGGAGATTTAATGCTGTAATTCATTCCGACGCCAAAAAATACCGTCAGATACTCTTTAAACGGAACGTAGTTGCCTTTTTCTCTGTCAGGTTCATTCCAATGATTTTTTACGTTCTGAAAGAAACCCGTCATTTTACCACCGGCCATCAGCTCGCCCTCCTTTCTTGTCCGTAAACTGCCTCAACGTCTTTAAGCGAGGTTGTGCTCTGTTTCGGTAGCCAGTTTTCGCCTGTTTCAACCGCGTCTTCATTTTCGGCACCGAGATATATTTTATCGCATCCGAGATTACCGAAAAACGCGTGATGTCCGATAAACGTTACACTTTCGGGTACGTAAATATATGTGACTCTTTCGCAGTATGAAAATCCATCAGAACCGATTGATTCTACACCGTCGGGTATTGTAATTGTTTCAAAGCCCTTGCACTTGAAGAATGCAAGGCTTCCGATTTCTCTGACAGATGAAGGAATATTGACGTGCGTCAGCATTTCACAGTCGCTGAAACATGAAGCCTCAATTTTTGTAACAGTATCGGGAATTACATAAAAAGCCTGCTTTGAAAACTGCTTTTCATATTCTTCGGTTTCGATTGCAGTTTCGTCACCGTATTTTTTTGCAAAATCATCAAGGAAAGCTTTGGCGGTAACATCATCGGAAGGAGCGGTAAAGCCTTCTTTGAGAGCCGTTCTGTACTGATGGTTTCTCATGGGGTGAAGGATAATTTCCGTCATATCCTTTGTATACAAAACACCGTCAACCGAAGTAAAATACTGATTCTCGGGGTCAACGATTACAGCCATAAGGTTTTTGGTGTAATAAAAACAGTGCGACTCAAGAGCAGCAACGTCTTTTCCGATAAAAATGAAACGAACGTATTCGTTACAGCTCATTGAAAATTCACGCACTTGAGTAACAGGTTTTGTCGGGTCAGCAACATCTGCTTCATTTCTTGCGTAATCAATGTGAAACGTTAAGTCATCTTCCTTACCGACAAACTGATAAAGTGTGTAGCCGCTGTCGTTTTCTTTATACGTATATTTGCCCGAGCTGATTGAATTAAAGCTGAAGAAAAGAGACAGAGCTACAAAAGCTGTTATTACAATTATGAAAATCACTTTGAAAATCGTATTCTTTTTGCCCTTCATCTTCAGATCAGGCTTTTTGTCAAAAAGCGGATCGTAGAGTAGTTCCGTTGTGCTGATTTTAACGTTGTCAGCCATTCTTCATTTCCTCCTGTTTTAATGAGTGCTCATCCACCACTCGGTATAAGCGTCGGGATAATTTGTTTTGAAGCCGGCAATTCCCATATCGCATATCTGCTGCCACCATTCGGGATAATCACCGAGATTGGAAAACACCTTGATACCCATAGCGTCAAACATTTCAACATCAGCTTTTGTGAACGCCTCGTTATTGAGACCGACCTCCCAGAGGTCAGAGCGTTTAACGAAAGCCATTGTTGTTTCGTTAATAAAGCGGATGTTTGCACCCAGACGCAGCCCTTCAGGCTTGCCGTTTTTACGGTAGTGTTCCTGCATCTCTTCAAGCACTTCCCAATCGCCCGAGAAGAATATATATCTTGAAACGTTGGGTGATTTTGCAAGAATTTCATCCATACGCGGACACATGCCCTTGCATTTGAATTCGACCTCAACGGTGAGGTCATAATCAACAGTTGACAGCCATGCATCAAATTCGGGGAAGGTTATCAGGTGGGTCACTCTGTCTTCAGTGTAATCGGGCGGTGTGATCATGCGTCTGCCTCCGAAATGCTCTGTCCAGGGATACGGAGGATATTTGAGCTTAAGTGCATCACGGTACGGTATATCAAACTTTTTAATCTGCTCAGCCGTCATATCCTTCAGAACGTCACGGTGCTTTTCAAATGTCATATATCCCATATTACCGTTATGAGTTACAATTATCTCTCCGTCACCGGCAATCTGGATATCCAGCTCAATGCCCTCGAAGCCGAGCTCAGCGGTTTTTTTGAATGCTTCAAGTGAATTTTCAGGAGCGAACTGTGTAACTCCCGTATGTGCGATTCTCATCGGCATTCCGCAATACTCTTTTTTCATTGTTATATCCTCCGTTTTTTATTTGGCAATAACTGCTACAGCCTGAGCAGGTCTGAGATTCAGCGATATTTTTTTGTCCTTAACCGTAACGTCACCGATATATTCGTTACCGTCTGCGGTTATGTTGTAAACACTTGCTTCTACGAAATCCGCATCGGGTATATTCCATTCTCCGTCTTTTCCGTTTTCGGAATATGCGATGAAAGTTTTGTTATCTTCCGTTAAGGGCAGAATAACATCGTAGCCTTTTTTCAGCTCAATGCCGTTTTTGGTAATTGAAAGCTCGTTTCCGCAGGTTTCAACACCGTCGGAGAAAGTTACGACATAGCCTTCTTCATCATTACCGGTGTAGCTGAGGCGCTTATATCTGTTGAGATATGTATACGGCACCTGCATTGTGCAGAACTGTTTTATAAACATCGGCACCCATACGTCTTTTTCAATGCCGTTGTTCATCCATATATCTTCACCGTGTACCGTGCCGTAGAACACGTTTCTCAAAGGCTCAATGTTGAGGTATCCGCTGAATTCATCCGCCTGAATATTGATGCAATCGTCAATAGTCATATTGCTCATCCACCAGACGGCAGGAATTCTGCCGAGCGTACGGATTGGTGCGTCACGCCAGTCTGTATCAATAATTTCAGCGCCGCATTCTTCATAATACTTTCTTATCGGGTGATTTGATTCGGAGCGCAAAGGCATTTCACGGTAGGTGTATTCGCTTGTAATATCAATTCCGAGACTCATAACATAGTCAAGCATCTTGTTTCGTGCCTCATCCTGCTCGTGCATCTGTGTTCTCGGTCCGAAATTTTCGGCAATACAGAAGTTATCCAGATGAATTGTGCCCGCCTCCCTGACGGGAATAACCTCGCAGAACCGGTCAAAATATTTTTTAAAAAGACCGCTCTCCCAATACTGCTTATATGATGTTTTATATGCGTTTCTTCCGTAAAAAACCTCAATAACTGCCGGAGTGCCGTCAGGATACTTGGTTATTGCGCTTGCCTCAACAAATTCGGGATGTGATTGATTTACATCGTATTCGTCGGCAACGTTACCGTGAACACTTATTACCGTGTTGTATTTTTTAGCTTCTTCAAAGAGCCACATAAAGCTGTCTTTGGGCGTGGCATCGCAGTCACGCATGAGATACGGGTTGATAATCTCCATTTCCGGGTAACAGTCATCGTGTCCGAGTCCCTGCCAGCCTACAAGGTAAACAATTTTCTGTATACCCTGTGTTATGTTATCCATCATTCTGATTATTTCAAGCGCCTGTTCAAAATTGATAAGAACTTCGGACGTTTTTTTCTCCCAATCGGGTTTTGCAAGGAACATCTTCATCCACAGTGTTTTGGAGTAATCATAGTTAAATTTATTCTGATTCATTATGTACCCTCCGTTTTCGTTCGCCTTTATTCTTTTGAGATATTATATATATTATAAAAGAACAAAGTGCACAAATCAATAGCGATAAGTGAATTATTTTTGTGAATATTTAATCAACAATGCTTTTTCTATCAATTAAACAACATATTTGCAAGCTTCGACAGCTGTTTCATCCTGTAATCGCAGATAAGACCTGTGCTGAAAATAATTTTGCACAAGCTGCGAAAGGAGTATTGTAAAACATATAAAGTTATATCACACGCGCTCAACAAGCACGCAAAACAGGCTGCTCCGCAAAACGAAGCAGCCTGTTTTTTTGTCTTTCATTCAGTTCTTCAGCAGCCGCAGTTTTTGTCAAAACCGGGGTTGCAAGCGTAGTAATTCTTGCAGTCGAGTTTATCTGTCACAAACCGTAAACCTTCACCGAATCGCTGGTAATGAACTATCTCGCGTGCACGCAGGAACTTGATAACGTCATTAACGTCAGGGTCATCTGAAAGACGAAGAATATTATCATACGTCTTTCTTGCCTTCTGCTCTGCCGCAAGGTCTTCGTGGAGGTCTGTTATAACATCACCCTTAGATTGCATGCTTGCAGCAGTCCACGGGAAACCACTTGCAGCTGTTGGGTATACACCTGTAGTGTGATCAACAAAGTAGGTGTCAAAGCCTGCCTTTTTGATTTCATCGGGGGTGAGGTTGCGGGTCAGCTGATAAACGATAGAGCCTATCATCTCTAAATGGGCAAGTTCTTCAGTGCCGATGTCCGTAAGCAAAGCGCGAAGCTCGGGATAAGGCATACTGAATCGCTGGCTCAAATAGCGCA
>JAZSEX010000041.1:0-28594 GCA_045531935.1 Acutalibacteraceae bacterium
GAAGTACCAACTTCAAGATGACCGTCTTCCATGCCTACGAAAGTAGATACCGGGAGTAAATCACCCTTCTGACGGTTAACCGGGATGAGGAGCTTCTCAATGTGCTCGGGTACCTGTGCTGCCTTAACTTCTTCAGCCTTAGCAGTTTTCCAAGAGTCAGGAATATTTACCTTAACTGCACTGGAAATACCCATATCGATAGCATCGCAGTTCATCTTTACGATGTGGTCACCCTTTACGCCGTAAGTCTTCTGAAGCTCAGCTGAGATTTCCTTAGCTGTAACAGAGCCGAAAAGCTTGCCGTTCTGGCCTGCTTTTGCAACAATCTTGAGTGTTTTACCCTCGATTTTTGCAGCATCTGCCTTGGCTGCCGCTGTTTCTGTTTCGATGCGGTATTTTTCAGCCTGCTCTTTATTTTTAAGTTCGGACATTGCCTGTGCGTTTGCTTCCGATGCGAGATTTCTCGGAAAGAGGAAATTTCTTGCGTAACCGTCTGATGCGTTTACAAGCTCACCCTTCTTACCAAGACCCTTGACATCTGCTTTAAGAACAACCTTCATTGTCCGTACACCTTCCTTTCGTGAAATGACTTAATATATCTTAGTTTTCGTTTTCAATCTCTGTGATAAGGCCTACTCTTCGTGCATGTCTGCCGCCCTCAAACTCTGTCTCGAGGAAAGTATCAACCATCATAAGAGCAAGACCTGCGCCGATAACTCTGCCGCCCATTGCAAGGATGTTGGCATCGTTATGAAGTCTTGTATAGTGTGCGCTGAAGCAGTCTGAGCAGCAGGCACAGCGTATACCCTTGACCTTGTTTGCGGCAATCGAAATACCTACGCCTGTGCCGCAGCAAAGGATACCGCGCTCACACTCACCGCTTGTGATTGCAAGAGCAACCTGCTTTGCAATAATCGGATAGTCGATTGCTTCACCGGTAAAAGTACCGAAATCTTTATATTCAACACCTTTTTCGTCGAGGTGTTTTTTAATTGCTTCCTTAAGCTCGTAACCGCCGTGGTCAGCACCTAATGCTATCATCACTGAGCACTCCTTTTCTTTAATTCTCTCTCTGCCTGCGGTACACGCAGGTATACGGGAGTAAGTTTATCTGCCGTAACATGCTCACCCGCACCGCACTCTGCCGCAAGAGCAACGCCCGAAGCACGCTGATACCTGCTGATTACGGGAGCAAGACGAATGTTATTACAGATAGTTTTCAGATAATTATAACACAACTCAGCTCCGTCGCCAAGTATAATTACATCTTTTTTTAAATTTTTTATCATTTCGGGAATTTCAGCTATCATAACAGCCTTATCTTCGCAAAGTCTGACAACCTCTTCACCGCAATCAAACATAGCCATATACACCTGAGAGCATCGTGCATCCATAGCACACAGAGCGACACAGTCTGTGCCCTTAAGGTTATACGCCATACCTTCAAGAGTAGAAACACCGCAGCACTCCTTACCGCCGAATGCGATACCCTTGACAGCCGCAATACCGATACGTATACCCGTAAATGAGCCCGGGCCATGGGCAACCGCCACGAGGTCAATGTCAGAAAGCGCGACACCCGCAGTATCCATACAGTTTTTAATCATAGGCATAAGAGTCTGGGAATGGGTCAGACCTGCATTTATATAATTTTCGCTGATAATTCTGCCGTTGTCACACACTGCGGCACTTGCACTCACAGCCGAGCTTTCAACCGCCAATATTTTCAAGCCTGTCATCCCCTTCAAAAGTAAAAATTCTGTCGCACTCGTCTTCGCCCTTATCTATTGTAACACAAATCGTATTTTCGGGCAGAACATTTTCGATATTCTCGCTCCACTCAACAGCAAGCACTGCGTTATCTTCAAGATACTCAAAGAAACCAGTAGTGCACAGGTCATCCCACCCGTCGATACGGTACATATCGAAATGGCAGAGTTTCGGTGAACCGTCGTAAACGTTAACAATAGCAAAGGTCGGGCTGCTAACGTGACAGTCGAGCCCCATACCTTCGGCAATACCTCTTGTAAAAGCGGTTTTACCCATACCCAAGCCACCGAAATATGCAACAACATCACCCCGACGCAGAATTGCACCGAGAGCCTTGCCGAGCTGATGTGTAGCCTCGGGACTGTTTGTAATTACTGTTTTTTTCATAATGCTCACCCTTTATCCAAAGGATTATAACATATAATTCTGAATATATAAAGTATTTACTTGTAATTTTTTTTGAGCTGAGATATAATAACATAAGTTATTATGGTTTTTGTGAGGTGAAGCCTATGCGAAACGCAGGAAAGTTTCTGCGTGAAACTGACCTTTATCTGCTCGCTCTCTGCGTTGCCGCTTCTGTAGCAGGCATAATCGCAGTTTTCAGTGCAACCCGATTCAGCCTTGAGGCAGGTGAAGCAATATCGCGTGATGCTATTGTTATGATAGCCGCCGTTGTGCTGGGTATTATAATATGTCTTGTCATCTCGGCTATAGACTACGAGGTTATACTGAAACTATGGCCCGTTGTTGCAGGTGTTTCGGTTTTGCTGATGCTGTCACTGTTTATATGGGGCACAGGCCCTACAGAGCGTAGTGACGTTATAACGTGGTTACCTTTCAGGATAGGCAGCTTCAGTATATACTTCCAGCCGTCAGAGCTTTTGAAAATTGCATTTATAATCACGTTTGCAGTTCATATCGAGCTTGCAAGCGACAGACTTGACAAAATTCTCAACATTCTTTTCCTTTGTGCACACGGTGCGGCAGCTACACTGCTTGTTGTCATCACGGGTGATATGGGCTCTGCCCTTGTTTTCCTGATGATATTCGCAGTAATGATGTTTATGGCAGGCATCAAACTCAGGTATTTTGCGATTGCTATTCTCACCGTTGTTGCTGCTTTTCCGCTCGTATGGGTCAAGGTTTTCAACGATATTCAGCGTGACAGAATTCTTGCCCTCATATACCCGGAATCGTACTCAGATATCATATATCAGCAGCTTCAGGGCAAAAACGCAATAGGTTCGGGACAGTTTACGGGTGCCGGTCTTTTTAAAGGGCCATACACGCAGAACGGTGTCGTACCCGAAGCTGAAAACGATATGATACTCAGCGTATTCGGTGAAGAACTCGGCTTTATCGGCTGTATGTTCGTTATGGTGCTTTTCCTGCTGATGGTTCTCAGAGTAATAAAGGTAGCACAGATGGCAAACGACAACCCCGGTAAAATGATGTGCATAGGCGTTGCGGCTATGATTGCTTCGCAAGTTATAGTAAACGTCGGTATGTGCCTTATGCTTCTTCCTTGTATCGGTATCACCTTACCGTTTATGAGTGCGGGCGGCTCGTCAAACCTTTGTATATATATTGCAATGGGCGTTGTATTCAGCGTATACCGTGTCAACGCAGACCGCACGCCTGTAGACTTCAGAATGATAAACGTACGAACACCGTACAGATAAACAAGGACTGTCGCAATAAGCGAAGAACAAAAAACAAATAATAATCAAAAGGGATAGCAATGTAAAAATCACTGCTATCCCTTTTAAAATTTATATAAAAACAAACAATTAAAAAATATGTTTCTTTTTAGCCGTTTTTTTCGACTCGACGTATCGCATACGACTATCGTCGAAAGAAAACGGCTTCTTCATCTTATTGAGACAGTCCTTAAGAATTGCAACAAAGTTCAGCAGCAAGTGCTTCAATCTGTGAAACAGATTCTTCGCTGAGTGCAGATTTTACGGTAACCTTGTTTTCGGCAAGGGTTATATCCTTGAACTCAGCAAGTCTTTTCTCCATAAGTCTTGCCGCAACAGGCGCCCACGAGCCGTTTTCTATCATAGCAACGGTCCTGTTTTTATATCCGCGCTCTGCAAGCATATCCATAAACGCTCTGACAGGCGGAAACAGCTCGGAATTATAAGTAGGTGAAGCAATAACAAGCTTTGAGAATCGGAAAGCCTGAGCAAGAGCCTCATACTTATCGTCCCTCGCAAGATCAAACACCTTAACGTTTTCACAGCCCTTTTCCTTAAGCTTGTCCGCAAGCATAAATGCCGCTTTTTTTGTATTGCCGTAAATGCTTGTATACGCAATAACAACACCGTCAGCCTCGGGAGTATATGACGACCATTTATCGTAAAGAGATATATAATGACCGAGGTTTTCTCTGAGCACGGGACCGTGAAGCGGACAAATCATATTTATTTCAAGAGAAGCCGCTTTTTTGAGCAGAGTCTGCACCTGAGCACCGTACTTGCCGACTATACCGATATAGTAGCGTCTTGCCTCGTCGTCCCAATCTTCCGTAGTATCAGATGAGCCGAATTTGCCGAATGCATCAGCCGAGAAAAGTATTTTGTCGGTAGTATCGTAAGCAATCATAACCTCAGGCCAGTGCACCATAGGTGCGGCAACAAACTTAAAGTTATGCTTACCTGTACAAAGCTCATCACCCTCTTTGATTTCGAGTTTTTCAAATTTTATATCATCGCCGAAAAACTGTGACATCATTTTAAACGCTTTGGTTTCGGATACGACAACCGTATCAGGATACTGTGCAACAAACTTTGCAATACTCGCTGAATGGTCAGGCTCCATATGCTCAACTATAAGGTAGTCGGGTTTTCTGCCATCAAGCACTGATTTGAGGTTGGCAAGCCACTCATCCGAAAAGCGTGCATCTGCAGTGTCAAAAACAGCGATTTTTTCATCAATCACAACATACGAATTATATAAAACACCGTCAGGCACAGTATAAAGACCTTCAAACAAATCGATATCCTTGTCCGTTACGCCGACATTGTAAATTCCCTTTGCAATTTCCATTGTAATCTCCTTAAAATTTTTAAAAATAATTATTTACAAAAGTTAAGATTAATAGTATTATTAACTTACCTAATATATTATACAGGAGGAATTGTAAAATGGCAAACCTTAAAGGCACAAAAACCGAAAAAAATTTGATGGAAGCTTTTGCCGGTGAAAGCCAGGCAAGAAACAAATACACATATTTTGCTTCTAAAGCAAAAAAAGAAGGTTATCAGCAGATTGCCGCACTGTTTGAAGAAACAGCTAACAACGAAAAAGAGCACGCAAAAATCTGGTTCAAGCTCCTTGGCGGCATCGGTACAACAGAAGAAAACCTCAAGGCTGCAGCTGCAGGTGAAAACGAAGAGTGGACAGATATGTACGCACGTATGGCTCGCGAAGCTAAAGAAGAGGGCTTCGACGACATCGCAGCACTTTTCACAGGCGTAGCTGCAATCGAAAAAGAGCACGAAGAAAGATACCTCAAGCTTCTTGCAAACGTTGAGAAAGACGAAGTATTCAAGAAGAACGAAAAGACAGTATGGATCTGCCGTAACTGCGGTCACATCGTAGACAGCGAGTCCGCTCCCGAGCTTTGCCCCGTATGTGCACATCCTCAGGCTTACTTTGAGCTCAGAGTTATCAACTATTAATCAGATATTAAAAGATTAAACGGATAGCGTTCATTACGAATGCTATCCGTTTTTTATTACATTATATAATAGTTTTATTTCGCATTACGCTCGATAAGAGCGGCAAGCTTCAGGACAGCAGCCTGAGTTTTGCCGTCCTTAATCTCATTATTGAGTACCATATCTACTGCCTTGTCGAGAGGAATGTATTCGACATTGAGAAACTCATCCTCATCAAGATCCTGCTCAAGCTGAGTCAGGTCACGTGCACCGTACAGGTAAATAACCTCGTTTGTATAACCGGGCGAGGGATAGAACTCACCGAGGTTGATATACTGCGAAGCGGAAACACCTGCTTCTTCGAGAAGCTCTCTCTTGCCTGCTACAAGCGGATTCTCACCTTTTTCGAGCTTACCTGCAGGAAGCTCAAGTACCTCTTCCATATAAGGGTAACGGAACTGACGGACAAAAATCAGCTCAGCATCGTCGGTAAGAGCGGCTACGGTAACACCGCCGTTGTGCTCAACAAACTCACGGGGTGCCTCCTTGCCGTTGGGCAGACCTGCGATATCGACACGCAGGTTGAGAATTTTTCCTCTGTATATAGTATTTTTAAATACGGTTACTTCTCTTGTATCCATAGTATCTCCTTAATAATCGGGATGAGGTTTACCATTGCGGTAAGCTTCCATAATATCTTTGAAAACTTCTCCGTTTGAAGGCGGAGTCCACGTGATTGCGTTTGCACCTGCCTCAACGGTTGCGGTTATCGTTTCGTCAGTCGGGCCGCCGGTTGCAATTATCGGCACATCGGGAAATTCAGCTCTGATTTTACGCACTACTTCAACAGTTTTTCCTGCAGCCGAAACATTAAGAATATCCGCACCTGCTTCAAGTCTTGCGGCAATATCGGTATCGACAGAAGCAACAGTGACAACAACCGGAATATCTATCGTTTCTTTCAGCTGTTTTATTACTTCGTTGCTCGTAGGTGCGTTGACAACCACACCTATAGCACCCTGAAACTCAGCATGCAGGGCAAGGTTTACAACCCTTGTGCCCTGAGTAAGACCGCCGCCGACACCTACAAAAACGGGCACATCCGCCGCAGTTGTAACAGCCTGGGTGATAACAGGCTGAGGTGTAAACGGATAAACTGCAATCACAGCATCGGCATTTGTATTGCGGATAATGCTGACATCTGTTGAAAACAGCACGGATTTGATGCGTCTGCCGAAAATTCTTATACCAGAGCACTTATAAATCGGCTCGGGAACGTGAAGCATAAAATTGCGAAGATATCCCTTTACTTCGGGGATTTTCTGCTCAGCCATTTTATTCTTCCTCCTTGTCAAAATTGAGGCGTTCTTCCTCAACGACAAGCGGACGCTTCATAACACGGCGGTTGATATTCATAATATACTCACCGAGCAGACCGATAAAGAAAAGCTGAATAGAGCTCATCAGGAACACACCGATAAGAATCGGTGCTGTGCCTGCAGGAAAATCGTGCCAGTTAATAAGCTTCAGCACAAGGTAAACAAGTGCAATCATAAAGCCGATAAGCGAAAAAGCACCGCCTGCAAAAACAGCAAGTCTCAGACCTATCTTCGTATACGATGTGAACGAAAGCATAGCAGCATCGTAAAGGCTGTAGAAATTATTGTGTGTCTTTCCTGCTCTGCGCTGAGGCTGAGTGTACTCGATCTCCTTACGTTCAGGACCAAGCTCGGCAACAATACCTCGTATAAACGGCTGAGGGTCATCAAGCTCACGCAGAGTTCTGACAAAGCTCTTATCGTAAAGACCGAAGCCCGTAAAATGCTCTATCTGCTCAACATCGCTCATCTTTTTGATAAGTTTGTAATAGACAGAACGCAATGCGTACATTATCTTGCTCTCTTTTGACTGAGTTTTGACACCGATTACGACCTTGTAGCCGTTCTCCCACTCCTTGACAAATTCGGGGATAAGCTCAACAGGGTCCTGAAAATCGGCACAGATTGTAATACAGCAGTCACCACTTGTGTTGATAATTCCGTAGTAAGGGCTGTTAAACTGACCGAAATTGCGGCAGTTGAAAATAGCTCTTACATTTTTATCTTCCTTACATATCTCACGGATTATGGAGCGTGTGTTATCCTTTGACTTGTTGTCTATGAAAAGTATCTCGTAATCGTACTGCGGCAGCTTTGTAACAAGCTCGTTTTTAACCGCCTCGTAAATAGGACGTGCGTTTTCTTCTTCGTTATAGCACGGTATCATTACGGAAATCTTTTTTCTGTTTTCCATCTTCATTCACTTCCTTTAAGCCATTTTACTGTTTCTTTTATTCCGTCCTCATAGCTTACCTGCGGCACAAAGCCCGTATCAGCCGTCAAAGCGGAAATATCAGCACAAAGGTACATCACCTGTTTATCATTATAAGGCAATGCACCGATTTTTATGTCGCTTTCAGTGTTCGATGCCCTGTGCATAAGAGTAATATATTCTTTAAGCGGTCTCGCTTCACCGCTGCCGAGTGTATAGACAGCGCCGTCCTTACCGCTTTTTGCCATAAGATAAAACGCCCTTGCCGCATCGTCACAGTAAAGAAAATCCCACATCTGCTCGGCAGGAGTAAACTCAGCAACCTGACCGTCAAGCATTTTCGTAAGACTTGATACTGTTATTGTAAAGCTGTTGTCGCCTACACCGTACACGCTCAGAATTCGTGCCCAGATATGACGCATACCGTACTTAGCACAAGCTATGCGTGAAAGCTGACCTGCGGCGAGTTTGGACGCACCGTAGGCATTTTCGGGGAAGCAGGGAGTCTGCGGAGAAATCTTACCGTCTGCCCTGCCGTACTCTGCCTGAGAGCCTGCACCGATAAACACTTCACAACCGAGAGAGTATGCAAGCTCAACAGCGTCGAGCGTATAGCCTATATTCGCACTCTGAACTCGGCTGTCGTTACGCTCAGCACCCGACGTACCGCACCACGCAAAGTGAAAAAAAGCATCACAACCGCAGCCGATACTCTGACCGACTGCGGTGATGTCTGAAATATCGGCGTGAACAATGTGTACACGCTCGTGTTTAATAATGTTGTCAAGCTTATTGGAGTCGGGTCTGCACAGGGCATAAACCTCGTGCCCCTCGCTGATAAGAAGCCTGATAAGTGCCGAAGCAATCATACTGCTCGCACCTGTTACAACAGCTTTCATATAAAATAAATCTCCTTAAAGATTTACTGCCTCGATAATGGTCTTTGCCATATAGTCAATCATTTCATCCGTCATACCCGGATACACGCCGACCCAGAATGTATCTTCCATAATTCTGTCGGTATTCTTAAGCTCGCCTACTACACGGTAGCCTTCGCCGCTTACACGCATTTCATCGAAACAAGGATGCTTGATGAGGTTACCTGCAAAGAGCATGCGGGTCTGTACACCCTTGCTCTCAATATAGGGAACAACCTTTTTACGGTCAACACCCTCTTTACAAGTAAGCAGGAAACCGAACCAGCTGGGACGTGAATTTTCGCAGGCGACGGGAAGAATGAGCTTATCGGAAACACATTCGAGTGCCGCACGGAGTCTGTTGAAATTCTCGATTCTGCGCTCAACAAAGGTCGGGAATTTCTCAAGCTGAGCACAGCCGACAGCCGCCTGAAGGTCGGTAGCCTTGAGGTTGTATCCAAAATGAGAATAAACATATTTATGGTCGTAGCCGTAGGGAAGCTCACCGTACTGACCGTCGAAACGGTGACCGCAGAGGTTATCCTGACCGGAAGCGCATACACAGTCACGACCCCAGTCACGCATAGAATGCATAACCTTGGAGAGAAGCGGATTATTTGTATATACTGCACCACCCTCACCCATTGTCATATGGTGAGGCGGATAGAAGCTTGACGTACCGAGGTCACCGAATGTACCGGTGAAGCCCTCTTTACCGTCAAGAGTATATTTTGAGCCGAGAGCATCACAGTTATCCTCAATCAGCCACAGACCGTACTTGTCGCAGAATTCCTTGACAGCTTTGATATTGAACGGGTTGCCGAGAGTATGAGCAATCATAACAGCCTTGGTTTTGTCGCTGAGTGCAGCCTCAAGCTGAGTGACATCAATATTGTACTGCTCAACAGTAACGTCAACAAACACGGGCACTGCACCGAACTGAATAACGGGTGTAACCGTTGTCGGGAAGCCTGCCGCAACAGTGATAACCTCGTCCCCTTTTCTGACAGCTCTGTCACCGAGGAGAGGTGAAGTAAGAGTCATAAAAGCAAGCAGGTTTGCACTCGAGCCTGAGTTGACAAGTACACAGTAACGCACACCGAGATACTCGGCAAGCTGTTTTTCAAACTTTGCGGTATATCTTCCTGCCGTCAGCCAGAATTCAAGTGCTGAGTCGACAAGGTTTACCATTTCGTTTTTGTCGTAAACTCTTGAAGCGTAAGGAATACGCTGTCCCTCCTCAAAGGGCTTTTTGATATTGTGATAGGTTTCGCAGTACTCTGCTACTGCCTGAAGTATTTCTTCTCTTGCCTGTCTTTCGTCTTTCATAGTTCACTTAACCTTTACCCAAAAATTCGTTTATCTGCTCGTCGAGCTTTGCAGGCACGTCACCGCCGGAAGCATATACTTTAGTCCACTCAACCGTCTTTTTTACAGCCTCGGGTGCTGACCAACCGGGTTTCCAACCGAATACAGCCTTAAGCTTATCACAGTCGAGCTTGAGGAAGTTTGCCTCGTGAGGTCCGTCCTTACTGAGCACCTCGTAGGTCTGACCGTTACCCCAGCTTTCGCAGAAGAGTGTTGCAAGCTGACCTGTAGTAAGGCAGTCGCACTCATTCGGACCGACATTGTAATAATCGGCAAGTGCAGGATTTTCATGCTGTGCCGCAGCTATCATAAGATATGCATACAGCGGGTCGAGCACGTGCTGATAAGGTCTGACCGAGTTAGGATTGCGTACAACAATAGGCTTTGAAGCAATAGCCGCACGCACGCAGTCGGGAATAATACGGTTGTCGGCAAAGTCACCGCCGCCTATAACGTTACCTGCTCTTGCAGTAGAAACGGCTACACCGCCCTTATCGAAGAAAGAGCGTTTATAGCTATGGGTAACCAGCTCCGAGCAGGATTTTGAATTAGAATAAGGGTCATAACCGTCAAGCGGCTCATTCTCCTTAATCGGTCTGCCGCTCTCGTTATTTTCGTAAACCTTGTCGGTTGTGACGTTGAGCACAGACTTAACACTGTCGCAAAGTCTTACACACTCAAGTATATTGACAGTACCCATAACGTTTGTTTCGTAGGTGTACTGCGGTTGCTCATAGGAAGTAAGCACTATAGGCTGTGCAGCAAGGTGAAAAACAATTTCGGGCTGAGCTTTATCGAAAGCCGCTTTGAGACTTGCAAAATCACGCACATCGCCTATAACCGACGTCATCTTGTCCTCAAGGTCTGCAAGCTCAAAAAGATTGGGATTGGTGGGAGGCACAAGCGAATAACCCGTAAGCACCGCACCTGCGTTGACGAGCATGCGGCTCATCCACGCACCCTTAAAGCCAGTGTGACCCGTAAGAAACACACGCTTGCCTTTGTAGAAAGATAAATCGAACATAGCTGTTCTCCTTAATAGTTTTACCAGCGTTTCCACGGTGCTGTACCGTCTGCCCACAGCTTTTCGAGAAGCTGCTTGTCACGCAGAGTATCCATACACTGCCAGAAACCGTCGTGCTTGTATGCACTGAGCTGACCGCTCTTTGCCGCTGTTTCGAGAGGATACTTCTCAAATACTGTTGAGTCACCCTCGATAAGGTCGAATATTTCGGGCTGAAGCACCATAAAGCCACCGTTGATATAGCTGCCGTCCTGAGCTGTCTTTTCACGGAATTCACGTACTGCATCTTCTGAATCAATGTCGAGAACCCCGAAACGCTGGCTGACGAGAATAGCTGTAAGTGTAGCCATTCTGCCCTGCTCCTCGTGGAACTTTACAAGCTCAGAAATATTGACGTCGGATACACCGTCACCGTACGTGAGCATAAAAGGCTCGTTACCGATATACTTCTGCACACGCTTTACTCTGCCGCCTGTCATTGTGTTGAGGCCTGTATCAACAAGCGTAACCTTCCAAGGCTCGGAAAAGTTGTTGTGCACCGTCATTTCACCGTCTGCAGTAAAATCGAACGTAACGTCACTGCGGTGAAGGAAATAATCGGCAAAAAACTCCTTGATAGAGTGCTGCATATAACCGCAGCAGATAATAAACTCGTTATAGCCGAAGCTCGAGTACATTTTCATTATGTGCCAGAGAATAGGCATACCGCCTATCTCAATCATGGGCTTGGGTCTGAGATGACTTTCCTCGCTTATTCTTGTGCCGTAACCGCCGGCGAGAATTACAACTTTCATCAGAACACATCCGTTTCTAATATATTATTTTAATTATAGCACTTTAAATATTTAAATGCAATAAAAACATTTACTCGGTTTCAGGCAGATAGAGCAAAATATCGCTTGTCCTTTCTTCTGTAATGTAAAGCTTATGCGTTGCCTTACCTCCAAGCGTAAACTCCGATTCTATTTTTGCCCACTCTTCGGGGAAAAACTCCCGAAGTTTCGCTATACCCTCGCTGTCAATTACAAACGGCTCATCGGGATGCCTGCTGATAAACTCGATATAGGTATGTGCGTCATCATAATAAAACCAGTTTATCTGCTCATATACGTTTTCTCTTGCAGGTACACCCATAAGCTCCTGAACAAAAGCCGCATATGTATGAAGCACATAGGGTGTTTTCCCTTCGCACTCATTCTCGGTCCAGTCGTTTATCTGTGCAGCGACCTCATCAAAGCTCGTCTGTTTATAGCTGAAGCGTGTGTTATACTTGCTATTCTCATTAAAAACGTTACCCGTCATTGTAAATGCGGCACAAAACGCAACACCGACAACAACAAAACATGCTGTATTTTTCATCAGAGTTGAAATCTTACCCAAAGCAGTTTTTCCCGAATACTCAACGTTGTCAGACAAAGACATATTTCTGTCGGCAAGCAATGCACAAATCATAACCACCCAAGGCAGGAAAGTCATACAGTTTGTCGGGAAGCTGCGACCCATAAAGTACATAAAGCTGCCTATACCTGCAACACTTGACATAAACATTGCTGTCACGCTGTCTTTATCTCCGCTGAAATCTTCGCCCTTGCGGCGTGCAAAAGCAAGATAAGGCACACTCGAATAAAGGCCGTACGCAAGAGCAAAAACAATAACAACCCATATGCCCGGTTTAAGCGGCAACATAAAGAAGCCTGCACCCGAAAATGTAACAATACCGAAAAGTATATCATCCTTACCGAGTAATATACCGGCTCTTGTGTATGTAATAATTTCAACAATTAAAACAAACAGCACAACCGACATTATGCTTGAAAAAACCGCAAAAGCAATTCTCTTAAGCAGAGCTTTATCGGTAAGTCTGAAGTAAAGTGCTTTATCAAAAATAAGGAAGCCTGCCCAGGTAATAGTGGCAACAAGACCCGATTCCGTGTTCCACATTATAGCCAGAGCACACAGCACAGTACCTGCAGCCATAAGAAGGCGATGATGCTTCTTAACTGTACAGTAAACGGCAATCAGACCCATTACAAGAAAAACGAAAAGTGCCCTTGTAGGGTAGTACTGAAAATAAAGCTCTGTGTTACCGATAACCGAGAGAGGGCCGAGTGTAAAAAATCCTGTTGCACAGATTATACCGAGGAGCTTATTTTTGAAAAACCTGTAGCAGAAGCCCATCACGCAAGCCGCCATAATAACAAAAACAAGTGACATATAAAGCGACAGCGACTGTTGATTTACTCCGCCGAACAAATTGAGTACAGGTACAACAAGATAAGGATAGAAGCCGTAAAGCTCATTGAATCCGTCACCCAGAGTCAGCCCGGAACCAACCTTGTATACAGGATTCCACCATGCCGAATAATGGTGAAGGTTGTACGATGAATAGGAAAACATATAATTATATTTGCCGACTGCATACATAACGAGAACAAGAAAAGCTACACCGAGAATAACGGCAGCAATCTCATTTGCAGACCTGAAGCGGTTACGTCTGTGAACAAAACACACCGCAAAAATAAAAACAGCACATATTAATGCAAGCGGCAATTTACTGCGTCCGAAAAGATACCTGTCAGCATAATAAGGGTGCAGATAAAATGCGGCAATGCCTGCGGCTGCAAATGCAAAAATCGCACCTGACCACAAAAAATCAATAACTTTACTTACTTTTTCAGATAGTTTAATTCTATCCGTAAAAAGTTTACGGAAAATATGAATAAACACAGTATGAAGAAGCGGAAAAAGCACTGCAAACGCACCGTAACCGATAATATCACGCTCAGGCTTACAATCTTCAAGTACAGAAGGTAACAGTAACCCCTGAAAAGCACTCATATCAGCGTTGACGGGTGCATTGATAATTATAAACGCTGCAAGCACCGATACAGCCAACGCTGCAATACAGGAAACCTGACGCACCGAACGAAGTATATTCTTCGGCATATCAGTACCCGGCTTATTTCCTCTGTCTTTAATCATCTTTCTCATAACCTCTTTTTTAAGCTACACTTTTTAAATATTATCACTTAATATATGAAAAGTCAAATCACATACTTACTTTTACCGGTTTGTAAAAAGTTGTTACCGAATTGAAATAAATTACATAAACCGGTAACAAAATTGTAGCCTATTGTAACCGTATTGTGGTAACTTTTTAAATCAGATAAACCTATAATGGTTACAAAGGAAGGAGAGATGTTTTTTCATGAAAAAGTACATTTCACAGAATAAGGCTACGGTTTTCTCGTTAGGATTTGCAGGTGCTTTTATGAGCATCATCACAGCGGCGGCAATAATCTTCAGCGAGGTTTCGCCCACAGTAATATTCTGAAAAAATTAAAGCCGGTGGTATCCACCGGCTTTTTGCTTGATTCAATTCTGCTTACGAACTATTGCATATTCGTCGTTAATCATAAAATACGGACAGTTCCTCATACCTCCGCCGATATATCGCTCGGTGTCATCCATATCCATATCAACAATGCATTCATTTTCGCCCGTATCTTCGTTATACTCATAATTAAGGCAGTCTTCACACATTTTCATCGTTCTCGCCTCCTGTTGATTTTATTATAGCACAATCACAAATCAAGGTCAATTTTAAATATATTTTATTGCTTTTATATTTTGCATAAATCGTGAACAAAATCTTAAAGAATATGCACAAGGATTGACGAAAACAAAAGAAAGTAGTATAGTGAGATAAATAATACCACTTTTTACTACATCCGAAAGGAACGTGAAACAATTGAAAGGCATTGTCCTTGCAGGCGGTTCCGGCACCCGACTTTACCCGCTCACAATGGTTACAAGTAAACAGCTTCTTCCCGTTTACGACAAACCTATGATATATTATCCGCTTTCAACTCTTATGCTCGCAGGTATCCGCGAGATACTTATTATCTCAACTCCTGCAGATACTCCTAAGTTTGAAGCACTTATGGGTGACGGCTCCAAATTCGGTCTTCACCTCTCCTACGCAGTTCAGGAAAAGCCTGAGGGTCTTGCACAGGCGTTCATCATTGCTGAAGACTTTATCGGTGACGATGACGTCGCAATGGTACTCGGTGACAATATTTTTTACGGCAACGGTCTGGGTTCACTGCTCCGCAGTGCTGCCGCAAACAACAAGCGTGCAACTATTTTCGGCTACTATGTCGAAAACCCCAATGCTTTCGGTGTTGTCGAGTTTGACGAAACCGGCAAGCCTGTTTCAATAGAAGAAAAGCCCGAGCATCCCAAATCAAATTATGCCGTAACGGGTCTTTACTTCTACGACAACCGTGTTGTCGAGTATGCAAAATCGCTCAAGCCTTCAAAGAGAGGCGAGCTTGAAATTACAGATATCAACCGCATTTACCTCGAAAACGGTGAGCTTGACGTAAAGCTTATGGGCAGAGGTTTTGCATGGCTCGATACAGGTACGGTAGATTCACTTATCGAGGCATCAAACTTCATACGAAGCATCGAAAAGCTTCAGGGCATCCAGATTTCCGCACTTGAGGAAATTGCTTACAATATGCGTTGGATTTCAAAGAAGCAGCTTCTCGAATCTGTCGAGAAATACGGCAAGTCACCCTACGGTCAGCATCTTCTCAGAGTTGCTGAGGGCAAGATACTTTACTCAAAATCAAACGAAAGACCTATCTGGGGCAGAGGAGAGAACTTATATGACTCAGAGTAACGCACTTACAGCAGTGCGTACAAAGCTCGACGGTGTTATTATTGTCGAGCCGCTCGTCCACGGTGACAGCCGCGGCTGGTTTTACGAAAGCTACTCCAAACGCAAATACGAAGAGCTCGGAATCCAAGCAGACTTTGTGCAGGACAACCGTTCATACTCTTCTCAGAAGGGCATAATCAGAGGTCTTCACTGTCAGCTTGAGCCGTATGCACAGTCAAAGCTCATCACCTGCACAAGGGGTGCAATACTCGACGTTGCAGTTGATATCCGCAAGGGTTCGCCCACATATATGCAGTGGGTAAGCGTTGAGCTTACTGCAGAAAACAAGCGTCAGCTTTTTATTCCCAGAGGTTTTCTTCACGGCTTTGTAACACTTACCGACGATGTCGAGGTAATGTACAAAACCGATAATTATTATGAACCTACTGCCGACAGAAGCATCAGGTTTGATGACCCTGCTTTCGGTGTAGACTGGGGAATTAATACACCTCAGCTGTCTGCCAAAGACAGCAACGCTCCGCTTTATGAAGAGAGCGACGTAGAATTTACATATAATATACTTTTTGAAACAGTAATTGAATAAGTCTGAAATCAATATCTCACGCACATTCGAGCATTTTTCTCTTTGCCATACGGTAGTATGCCTGCAGAGAAGAAATACCCGACTGCACATAAGATATTGGATTTCAGATGCAAAGCAGTTTTGAAAGAGAAGATTTTTGTCACAGCAAGGCAAAAATCTGAAGGAATACGAGGCTATTGCAAGGATTTTTAACGAAGCTGTGGCAGAAATATTCCTTTCAAAACCATATTAATTGCTGTTCCAAAAAGTATACAATCGGCAGGGGTAATACCCTGCCCTACTTATGTGAGAGGATAAACAATGAAAGTTCTTGTAACCGGATTTGCAGGTCAGCTCGGCCACGACGTAGCCGCTGAGCTTGCAGAAAGAGGAATCAGCTGTATAGCCGCAGACAAAGCGGATTTTGACCTTACAAACCGTGAATCTGTAAAGGGCTTTGTAACAGCCTGCAGGCCCGACGTAATTATTCACTGTGCCGCATATACCGCAGTTGACAAGGCAGAGGAAGACAGTGCAGCCTGCTACAACGTAAACATAAACGGCACACGTTATATTTGCGATGCTGCAAGTGAAAATCAGGCAAAAATCATTTATATCAGCACAGACTATGTTTTCGACGGAGATAAATCAGAACCCTACGAGGTTGATGACATCACTTCTCCGCAATCCGTTTACGGCACTACAAAGCTCCAGGGTGAGCACGTTGTAAGAAACAGTACAGCAAAGCATTTCATTGTACGTACAGCCTGGGTATTCGGTGCAAACGGCAATAACTTTGTAAAAACAATGCTCCGTCTCGGTGCAGAGCGTGACACCCTCAACGTAGTTTGCGACCAGTACGGCTCACCGACCTACACCAAAGACCTTGCAAGACTTCTGTGCGATATGGCGCTGAGTGATAAATACGGCACCTACCACGCAACAAACGAAGGCTTCTGCTCATGGGCAGACTTTGCTTGCGAAATTATGCACAAGGCAGGTCTTAACGCAAGAATCGTACCGATTCCGTCATCCGATTACCCTGCGAAAGCAAAACGCCCGATGAACAGCAGACTTTCAAAACAAAAGCTTATCGAAAACGGCTTTTCTCCCCTGCCCGATTGGCAGGACGCACTGAGCAGATATCTTGAAGAAATACAGTAAAACTTTAAAAGCAGTGATAACCCGAAAAAGTTATCACTGCTTAAATTTTTATATGAGCTTCTGACGCAAGTCGAATAAAATTGCCTTTTCTCTGCGTGAAACCTGTACCTGTGACATTCCGAGCCGCTCCGCTGTTTTGCTCTGCGTAAGTCCCTTGAAATATCGCAGTTCAATTATTTTCCTATCACGTTCAGGCAAGGTAACCATCACCTGCTGTAAAGCTATGCTGTCTGATATTTCGCTGTCGTGCGACTCTACAGGTATATCAAGCTGCGAGTTGCGTGATTCATCATCAGGTGTGAGTGAAATCGCAGGCATAGCGGCATTGAGTATATGTGCCGTTTCCTGCAGATCAAGTCCTAGTGACTCAGCAAGCTCGCTCATAGTAGGCTCACGGTCATTTATCCTTGTCAGCCGCTCACGCTCAAGCATTGCAACACGCGATTTCTCCTTGAGCATTCTGCCTACCTTCACTGTACCGCCGTCACGGAATATTCTGCGTATTTCACCGAGTATAACGGGCACGGCATAAGTTGAAAAAGCAAATCCCCTCTCAGGTTCAAAACCGTCTGCCGCCTTAACAAGTCCGACACAGCCTGCCTGAAAAAGGTCGTCATATTCTATTCCCTTACCCTTGAATTTACCTGCACACGAGTGCACCAGACCCATATTTTCCGTTATGATTTTTTCGCGCTCGGCTTTTTCAGTCGGCAAGAGCTCTGCCCTTTATGTATTTATCGAGCGTAACACAAGTACCCTTACCGGGAGTTGAACGTACACTCAGCTTATCGCAAAAGCTCTCCATAACCGCAAATCCAAGCCCTGCTCTTTCACCGCCAAGGCTTGAGTAAAGCGGCTCCATAGCCTTTTTCACATCCTCAATTCCGCAACCTTTGTCTCGGATTTTTATTCTGAACAATCCTGTTTCATAAATTGCGGCAGATATATAAATATTGCCGACGCCGTCGGGATATGCGTGCACAATACAGTTAGTGACAGCCTCGCTTACTGCGGTTTTAATATCGCAAAGCTCCTCCACCGTAGGGTCAAGAAGCGCCGCAAATCCTGAGGCTACAAGGCGTGCAAAGCCCTCGTTTGCAGAACGGCTGTCAAGAGTCATACTGAATTTATTTATCGGTTTCATCTTTTACCTCCCGTCATATGAATTTTTGCAATTTTTTCAAGGCCCGACATTTTCATTATTCTGTAGCACCATGGCGGCAGATTAACTGCTTCAAGCCGCCCTCCGTGCGCACTGACGTTACGGTATCGTCCCATCACAAGCCCGACGCCCGAGCTGTCCATAAAGGTAACCGCACTGAAATCAAGCACAAGCACCTGCGGCAACAGCTTGTCCGTTTCTTCATCAATCTGCTTTCTGATACCTGCGGCAGTGTGATGGTCGATTTCACCTGAAAGAAAAACCGTCATACACTTGCCCGACGTAATCATTTCCATATTTCCTTAACGTCCTTTCTGAAAAATAAAAAAACCTCTGTGCTTTTTCAAGCATAGAGGTTTTTTTGTAAAAAGTATGTCAGATTTTAGAATACAAATATAATTTTTCAATCAGCTTCATTCTCACTTCGCCTGCAAGGTAAAGTGAGCCGCAAACAAGAAGGCATTCATAATCATCAATTTGACTTAATGCAAATTCGACCGCATTGTTTGCATCACTTACAGCAACACAATCGTCACAATATTGTAAAGCAAGAGCACACAATTCATCAGCACTCATTGTCCTCGGGTTGTCTGCAACGCTGCAGGTGATAATTTTTTTACAAAGCGGAGCAACATAAGACAGATAAGCATCGACGTTTTTATCAGCCATCATACCGACAACGGCAATTATGCTTTTTTTACCCTGTAAAGTGCTTATACTTGTCGCAACAGCCTTTCCTCCGTCATCGTTATGACCGCCGTCAAGAAGCACAAGCGGAGAAGTTGACAACACTTCCATTCTTGCCGCAACCCTTGCAGATTCAATGCCTTTTTTGATATTTTCTTCATCAACACCTGCAATTCTGCAGATTTCTATAGCTGTTAAGGCATTATACACCTGATATTCACCGCTCATAGATAGCTTGTATGCTGTACCCTGATACTCGAAGCTGACACCGTCAATACGGTTGACAATGTTCTTAACCTCACCGACTTCGGGCAGAGTAAAGTTATTATGCTTTACAGCGCAAGTGTTACGGATAATATCAAAAACAGTATTTTGCTGTAACGGATAGCATACAGTTTTGCCGCCCTCTTTGATAATTCCGCACTTTTCTGCAGCAATCTGCTCAACGGTATCGCCGAGAATTGCAGTATGGTCGAGTGAAATTGAAACAACCGCACTGACAAGCGGAGTCGGAATAACGTTTGTTGAATCGAGTCTTCCGCCAAGGCCGACCTCGAGCACACATATATCGCAGCCGCTACGCTCAAAAATCATAAAAGCGGCGGCGGTAATGACCTCAAACTCCGTAGGCTGCATATTTTTTTCTGCAAGCAAAGAAACTATAGGCTCAAGTTCGGTTACAACAGATGCAAAAAGAGCCTTATCAACCATTTCGCTGTCTATGCAGATACGCTCTCTGAAATCGGTAACAAAGGGAGAAGTAAAAAGGCCTGTTTTTTTTCCGCTTGCCTGCAGAGCACGTGCAACCATAGTAGAGGTTGAGCCTTTGCCGTTAGTGCCTGCTATATGGATAAATTCCAGCTTTTTTTCGGGGTTGCCGACCGCGGCACACAGTGCCTCAATACGCTCAAGCCCCGGGTTGATGCCGAAACGGTTAAGCGAATGTATATATTTCAAAGACTGTTCGTAGGTCATTTATTTTCACCTCTCCAACCTTTAAACTTTCCACTATTATTCATTTAAGTGAAAAGTGAAAATTTAACAGTATATAAGTAAAAATCCCGAGAACTGACGTCCTCGGGATTTTTGGTGATCCATCGGAGATTCGAACTCCGGACACCTTGATTAAAAGTCAAGTGCTCTGCCGGCTGAGCTAATGGATCACGTTTTTCGTTGATATAGAGCCAATCTCTAAGCCGTTACCCTTGATTTTTTAGGAAGTTCAGCCCTTGATCACTATACTTTACTCACATTTCAGTAAAGTGTAGTTTGCTCAAACATTTTGGAATTATAAACTATTATTAGTAATTTGTCAAGTGTTTTATCCAAATTTTTCTCACCAAAAACATCAATAACTATCTTCGCCCTCATTTTAAGATATATCGTAGGGCAGAGGCTTGCCTCTGCCGTCAAATTCAATAGAACTTAGCGGAATGGTCAAGACCATTCCCTACTCTGCTAATTTTAAAATATCTAATAAATTTTCATATTGCAATAGTTTAGTTCAAATCACAGTATGGTTGATTGATTATCAAGCACAAGTCATATATAATCAAATTGTCGGTACCGAAAGAACAAACAAAGGAGTTAAATTTATGGAAATAGGCAAAAAAATAAAACAGCTGCGACAAAACAAAGGTATAAAACAGGAAACTCTTGCAAACGTTCTCGGTGTCACATATCAGGCTGTTTCACGTTGGGAAAACGGAACCACAACACCTGACATAGCTTTATTACCACAAATATCAATATACTTCGGTGTAAGTATTGATGAACTTTTTGAGTTTACGGAAGAATCACAATATGAAAGAATAAGCAATATGCTTAACGAAAAATCTGAACTTACAAACGCAGAATTTGAAAGCACAAAACAGTTTCTCGAAAAGCAATTACAACATAACCGCGATAATATATCGGCTGCCAAATTGCTTGCTCAGCTGTATGCACACTGCGCAAAAGCTTTAAATGTTAAAGCAGCAGACTATGCCAAACTTACATTAGAGCTCGGAGATAACAGCAAAGACATCCACAATATTCTGCGTGATTTTTACGGTTCACCTCATACTGACTGGAATTTCCGCAACCGTCACGAGCTGATTGAATTTTATTATAATTACCTTGAAAAACATCCAGAAAATATAAGAGCGTACAGATATTTGCTTCCTGCACTTATTGCAGACGGAAGAACAGATGAGGCACAAACTTTCATCAATAAAATAAAAGTCAAAGAAAAACCGGAGCTTATTTTTGTATTTGAAGCAATGCTTCTGCGAAGAGAAGGAAAGATAAACGAAGCTGAAATTTTATTGCAGAACATGAGCAAACAATTTCCGCAAAGCTGGTATACTTGGTCAATAATCGCAGATTTCAAAGCAGATGATTGCAAATACGAAGAAGCTATCCTCTGCTATAAAAAATCACTTGAGCTTCAACCTTCACCTAAGTATACCGATGCACTTGAAGCAATCGCTCACATCTGTGAAATACAAGAAAATTACGAAGAAGCGATATTAACATATCAAAAGATTCTTGAGCTGTTAAAAAATGATTGGAACTTAACCTTCGGAGCAACCGTAAACAAATATAAGCGAAAAATTGATACCCTAAATTCTATTAGTACAACATTTTACCAATAAGATAAAAATGAGCAGACTTGTAAAATTTGCAAGTCTGCTCGTTATTTTATATCTCATAACTTATGAGTTTTTGTGCCTCTTCAAGGCTTTCTTTTGCCTTACAAGCGACCAAAGCTGTAAGAACTGCACCGTAAGCCGCCTCTTCACGGTGGAGCGGAATCTGCATTTCAGCACCAAGTGCCGCAGAGAAACGCTTTTGAAGCGGAAGATTTTTACGCAGGCCGTTACCCGAGCCGACAAGCGAAGTTGCTTTGAATCCCGTAGGCTCAATCATTTCAATAATTTCACTTACCATTCCGCCGAGGAATCCGTTCATAAGTGCAACGGGAGTGAAGTTATCGATACCGAGATTTGTAATACTGCCGCGTACCGTGGGGTCAGACCTTGTACCGCTGAGCTTTGTTGAAACGGTAAGAGAATCATCACCTGCCGACTCAAGTGCGGCATCCATATATTTATAGATACTGCCATCACACTCACAGCCTGCCATCTCAAGACAACTCTTGAAGAAATCTGCAAGCACCGCAAAAGCTCTGCCGCCGCAGAGTGAACAGCCTACAAGTATATTCTTGCCCGAACAAAGCGGTCTTATTTCCATATTATCGGGAGCTTTTGTAAGATTTGTCAGCACGGATATCTGACCGCCCGTACCCATATTGACAAGGGCACAGCCCTCCATATCACGCACAGAGCCGATAAAGCTTGCCTGATTGTCACCTATGGCAACGCATACGGGTACACCATTATACTCACCTACCGAATCGAAATCACAGGTAACATCGGGGAAGAAACCGAAATCCATACCCGCTTTTTCTATTGCAGCTTTATCGAAGCAACCGTTTGTTATATCGAAAAGGCTGAATGATGCGGCATCGGATGAATGAGTCAAGGGTGTTTTTCTGCCTGTAAGTACCATTGCGGCATAGTCGTGAATTGTACAGATTTTAACCGCAGACTCAGGCACAAGGCTATTTTTACTGTGATAGAAATACGTTGTACCGCCAAAGCCGCTCGCTGCATTATAGCCCGTAACATCTGACAAAACAGATGCATAAGTACCGTTTTCATACGGCTGATTGCCGCTTTCATCCTGCCAGGTATACAGTGGGCTTACAGCCTTACCTTCTGCATCAATATAAACTATACCGTGCATCTGACCGGTAATGCCTACGGCACATATGGGCGAAAACTCGGCAAAAAGCTCAGCCGCCAGTGCCGTAACCTTATCAATTATAGCTTCAGGTGACTGAATTTTTTCAAACGGCTTGCCGTCAATAAAGCTGTCGTTATCAAGCGTAACCGATTTGAGCAATTTGCCCGACTCAGCATCAACAGCAATACCGCAGATTGTTGTAGTACCTATATCAAGACCGATAACGTTCATAGCTTCACCCTCAGATTTTTGTTGATTCAAGGTCAAGACGGGTAATGATATCGTTCTGAATTGCCGGTGAAAGGTCAAGGAAGTTAACAAATGTACCGTGGATTCTCATAATGTAAACACCGCTCGGAGCATACTTTTCGGGCTCTGCAAGCACCTTGCGAAGAGTATCGGGAGTAGTGATATTGAAGTAGAGGTAAGAGGGAGAAAGGTTTTCATTCTTATCATTGAAGAAGATGGGCTTAAGCACCTTATCACGGAATTCCATACCCTTCTCTTCGTAATCGGCACCCTTGAAATATTTGGGGTCGATACCGAGATGTGAAGCATAACCGCCGTTGAATTTGCCGTAGGGCAGCTTCAAAGCGGAGAGTGTACGGAAACCGAGGCCGTTACCTGCCTCACCGTAGAGCGGGTCTGTACCGTAGCCGAGCATATCTCTTGCACCTCTGCCGTCGGGTGTTGCACCAACCCAGTAGCCGTAGAGGAGATGTGTTGACGGGCTGGACCAGTCAGCACGGAAGGGATTGCCGAGGTAGTTTTTCTGTGAGCGTACAATATCTGAAATCTTATTTGCAATATCAGCCGCCTCATTATCAACCGACTCAATACCGTTGCCGAATTTAGGTGCAGACTTGAGGAAATCACGAAGCTCCTCATAGCCCTCAAAGTTGACTTTAAGTGCTTCAATCAGCTTGTCACAATCCTCGGGACGCTCCTCAAGAAGCTTGTCGATAGCGATAAACGAATCGGCAATAACCGAAAGACCGTGAATAAGGCAACCGCTGCCGTTGTACTTTGTGCCCTGCTTTTCGGGGTGACGAGTATCTATACCGCTCTCACATCCGCCCATAAATGCACTGAGGAAAGGAACGCGAAGGTGTGAAAGTGCAACGGAAGCACCGTTTGCGGCATCAGCCATAAGGCTTGCATAAACCTCGGCATTCTTATAGAAAGCCGTACGGATATTTTTAAGCAGTTCTTTGCTGCTCGGATAATCAACGAACGTGCCGATTTTTTCGCCTGTTATTGTTGAGTTACCTCCGTTGAGTGTAAGTTCAAGAATCTTAGGCAGGTTAAACCAGCTGTTTGTTGTGTTTGCGTTATCCTTACCCATAATAAGAGGCTCCTGACAGCCTGCTACTGAGTAATCAGGCAGGTCGCATTCCTCAACACCGCTTGCACGGAGTACTTCAAAAACAGTATCGTCGTTGAAGAATGAGGGTGTGAGCACACCGGGTGTAAACATAAACTTACCGATTTCACGGTAGAACTTTTCGGGAGTATTCTTATGAAGCTTAACAGAAAGGATGGGCTGCGGCAGATTCATATCATAGTATGCATCCATAATCGCATAGCTCATCTCGCTTGAGAGGTCGTTACCGTCAACGTCTCTGCCGCCGACAAGAACGTTCTGTGAAATTGCCCAGCTTCTGTCGCCTACATTGAAGAATACGAGGAAGTGACGGAAGAGCTCTGCAGCCTCTTCACGTGTTTCGCCTGACATTGCTCTGTAAGGCTCAAAAATTCTGTCAGCATTACCGACTGAGAAAGCAAAGGGATTGGGAGCCTGCTCGAGAGTCATAACCTCCCAGAGAATGAGGAAGGACTGGATAGCCTCGTAAAGTGACTCTGCACCGTTTGCAGGCACCTTGCGAAGTGTCTTTTCCATAAGCTCAAGCTGAGCCGCACGCTCGGGAGAAGCGGTTCCCTTCTGCTTTGCGGCAATATCTGCATAGCGGTTTGCAAGCGTAACCGTAGCCTCAAGCACCATTCTGATATCCTCGAGTGTATCCTTACGCTCGTCATTCTTTTCGCTGTTGATTTTCTTTGTAAGGTCAGAAATTATTTTATTAAGACCAACTGAAATAGCCTTACGGAAATCGGGAATAAGGTGACCTGTTACCTGCTCAATAAAGAAAGCAACCTCACCTGTATATTTAGCGTATTTCTCATAAACCGCACTCAGGTCACGGACGTAGTCACTGCGTTTTGTACGGTCACGCATTGTGTCAATACGCTCCTGAGTAAACTCCTCGTTTGCCTCTATATCACCGAAAACAGCTGTAGGGTCACAGTAGCCCGAGAATGTTTCGACCTGGAAAGCAGGGTTGATAAGAGCGTAGCTTCGTGCAAAAGAATCGCTCTGTGTACCTGCAAATACATTATTATCGCTGATTGAAAGCGGAAGCTTTTCAAGAATCATTTTAAGCTCACGTGCGGCACGGAGCTCTTCGCTCATACCGTTGCCGCCGAAACCTGTTGCTTTAAAAGCAAGCTCACGTGCAAGGAACCAGCCGTCGAGCCTTTTCTTTGCTCTCTCCTCACGGAAAAGCTCCTTCGCCATTTTTGTTATTTCGCCTTTAGCGTATACGTTTTTTACTGACATAATATGTAATCCCCCATTCAGGTTCTGACTAATCTGATTGAATTATTTTTAAGAATTTCGCAAAACTCACCAAACTGAGTTTCACTGACAAATGCATCATGCATTGTGTAACTCATACCGTTTTGTTCCCATTTGTCTTTGCCGTACTCGTGGTAACTGAGCACCTCAAGCGCAAAGCCTTCCTTTATCATAACAGGAGCTAAAGCACGGGCAAAGCCCTCAGCATCTGCCGCATCGGCATTGAAGCCGTTGATAAGCGGAATACGCAGCAACAGCTGTCTTCGGCATTCAAAAGCCGCCTTGATATTGGCTGTAACGGTTTCGTTGCCTACACCTGTGTATTCTTTTAATTTTATGCTGTCGTAATGCTTAAAATCCATAATAAGGAAATCTACAAGCTCAAACAGCTCCGGCAAACGAGGATTGGTGCCGTTTGTTTCTATTGCGGTGCTGATACCCTTTTCTTTAAGAAGCATGAGCAGCCCTTTGAGTGCATCAAACTGCAGTGTCGGCTCTCCGCCCGTAAATGTGACTCCCCCACCGTCGAAAAACATAGGCTCAGCAGCAACAATCTGCTTTACCATATCCTCAACCGATATGCCGCCGTCTTTGGCAATCTTCATACTCTCGGGATTTGAGCACCACGGACAGTGCAGATTACACCCTTGCAGGTGGTAAACCAAGCGGTTACCCGGACCATCCTGCGAATAGTTGAAGCCTTTGTGCAAAACAAAAATATCCGTATAACCACCTCTTTCACCTATAATTATTATAATATTTTATCATAAGCAAAATTATGAGTCAAGAAATAATAACAATTTATGAAATATATAATATTTATTTTTCTTTCGGTTTTGAAATAAACGAAGCTATCAGACCGCATAGAAGTGCCGCAGTAATACCTGCCGCACCAGACGTAAGCGGTCCTGTAAGTGCACCGAGCAAACCGTCACTCTCAACAGCCTGCTTTGTACCCTTTGCAAGCGTATAACCGAAGCCTGTAAGCGGCACTGTTGCACCTGCGCCTGCCCACTCGACAAGCGGTTTATAGGCACCTGTTGCACCAAGCACTACACCCGCAACAACGAACGAAACGAGAATTCTTGCAGGTGTTAGTTTTGTCGTATCCATAAGCACCTGACCTATCACACATATAAGACCGCCTACAATAAATGCTTTCAGAAATTCCATAAAAAAATCCGCTCCTTTTCAGCTATTTTCAGCCAAAGGAAGCGGATTTATTCATCACATAATATATTTGTTCAAAACAGGTATTTTGCCGACGATATATATAATCAGCAGACTTACTGCAAACACGGCAATACCAAGTAACGGCACCGAAAAAACAGTGTTAAATGAAAAACAGTTAACTCCGAAAATATTGCTCAGTGCATCTATAAGTGACGCATGAACAAGATAGACGCCGAAGCTGTATTCTGAAATAAAAGTTATAATTTTTAATGAGCCTTTGCCGAATTCTCTGCCCGAAAACAAATCCTTGAACAGCATAAAGAAGCTCACTGACAGCAAGCCCATAAACGGTGACTGAAAGGCATAGAGAATAAAGAAATTTTTGCCGAGTTTTGCTGAATAGTAATAAGTTCCGAGCGGTATCATAACAGCACTTATCAGACCGCCGATATACAGCAGAATTTTGAATTTCTTACCCGGTGAATAACGCTTAAAATAATAACCTGCCACATAATAAAAAGTATAGCCGAAAACAAAATCCATATTAAACTTTTCGTCGATATATAAGAAAACCTCGTCAACTCTGCCGTGAAGCGAATACAGTGCAACGTTTGACAAGCCGAACATAAATACACAGCTCAGTAACAGAAAATATTCTGTCATCTTTTTATCCTGTGTGATCTTTCTCAGAATCGGGGTAATCATATAAAGCCCCGCTATCATGAACATAAACCACAGGTGAAACTCACCTTTCAGAAAGTCAGTCAGAAACTCAAGCACAAACTTCTTGCCAAACGGGAGCGTACTGCGGCAGGCTCTGATTATCGCATAAAACAACGACCAGAAAATATAAGCCGTAACTATACGCAGTATTTTGACTTTATATAGTTTCTTTATTGTATACTCACGCTCGGGGTCAAGCAGGAAAGCACCCGAAATCATAATAAAAACAGGCACGCAGATATGAGTCAAACCGTCGTATATATTGCATACGTGCCAATCAAACGAGCCTATAGGTGCACGCATACCCACACCGGAGATATGCAAAGTAACCATCATAACCACGCTCACTATCCTGAGCAGGTCAAGATATACGAGGCGTCCTCCGCTTGTTTTTTTCTCAGCCATAGTACCCTCCCGAGAATAAAAGGTATATGAATTTTAACATATACCAAATAATGCCGTCAAGCAAATATAAAAAAGCTCCTTTCGTCAAAATAGCGAAAGGAGCTTTAGGCACACCGTAACTGACCTATAAATTGGAATTTGTCGGTTTATTGATTATGAGAAAAGGCTCTGTTTTGAATGTATCAGTTTCTGTGAGAAATTTTATTTACCTTTATAAAATTTCTCACAAAATTACAAGCCGTATTTACGGATGAAATATGACGGTGTGCAGCTCCACGCGTGACAGAGACTGTTTATCATTCTGTCCTCATACGGTGAAAAATCAAGGTCATCGGGAATATACGCTTCCCAGAATGTATCGGCACCGAGCTCAAGCATACCGCCCCAGAATCTTTTCAGATATAATACAGCTTCATTCTCCAAACCAAGTTTTATCATAGCCTCTGTGACATAATGGCGCATATAAGGAGTAACGGGCTGTTTTGCCTTATCGTTATCAAGGCAGTGTATCAGAAGATTTTTGGCTTCTTTTCCGTTTATTACACCGCCC
>JAZSEX010000006.1:0-11232 GCA_045531935.1 Acutalibacteraceae bacterium
ATTCAACTCCTTGGCTCACAGAACGACATGGCTACGATCCGACTTGGAAGAGCCTGCACGTGTATGGGATGACAGCCGCGTTGAGTTTGAAATAAATATCCGTTGCATTGATAAGGATGTAAATCCCTTCGACTTTATTTGAGAGGTTTTTTATGACTAACAGAGAAAGAATGCACTGCGGTATGCTTTATTATCCGAGCGGTGACGATGTTATGACCGAGCAGCTTGAATGTCTTGATAAGCTGTACGATTTTAACCTGACACGTCCGAGTGAACTGGATAAGCGTGCCGCAATGCTCAAAGAAATGTTTGCCGAGATAGGGGAGGATTGCTACATTGAGCCTCCCTTCCACGCAAACTGGGGCGGTCACCACGTGCATTTCGGCAAAGGCGTATATGCCAATTTCAACCTTACAATGGTTGACGATACGCATATCTATGTCGGAGATTATACAATGTTCGGTCCTAATGTTACCGTTGCAACTGCAGGTCATCCGCTGAATCCGTCGCTTCGCTCAAAGGCTTATCAGTATAATATGCCCGTGCATATCGGTAAGAATTGCTGGCTCGGTGCAGGTGTAGTTGTACTGCCCGGTGTCACTATAGGTGATAATACCGTAATCGGTGCAGGTAGTATTGTTACCAAGGATATTCCGTCAAACGTTGTTGCTGTCGGCAACCCGTGTAAGGTGCTTCGCAAGATAGGGGAGCATGACCGTGTTTTCTACTATAAGGATAAAAAGATTGATGAAGAAATTCTTAAGATTATAGAGGAGGAAAGTGAATAATTGTTCAGCGTTTCTTTCTTTATTAAAAGTATAGCACTTGGTCTCGGTCTTGCAATGGATGCTTTTTCTGTTTCACTTGCAAACGGGCTAAATGAGCCTTGTATGAAAAGGCAGAAGATGTGCGGTATAGCAGGTCTGTTCAGCTTCTTTCAGGTGCTTATGCCTATGATAGGCTGGATTTGCGTACATACTGTTGTTCAGTATTTCAATGCGTTTGAAAAGTTTATACCGTGGATTGCACTTGTATTGCTTGCGTTTATCGGCGGCAAAATGCTTGTTGAAGGTATAAAGAATAAAGACTGTGCGTGTGAAGAAAAGCCCGCTGTAGGTATCGGTATGCTTATTATGCAGGGTGTCGCAACCTCTATTGACGCACTCTCTGTCGGCTTCACAATTTCCGATTACAATCTAACTCAGGCTGTTGTCTGTGCACTGCTTATTGCTTTTGTTACCTTCTTTATCTGCCTTGGCGGTATCCTCATCGGCAGAAAATTCGGCACAAAGCTCTCGGGTAAAGCCTCGATTTTCGGCGGTGTAATCCTTATTGCGATCGGTCTTGAGATATTTATTACAGGCGTATTTGTGTAATTGGTCATTCCGGACAAAATTATAAAAAAAGACTTGCATCTCTTCTGATGCAAGTCTTACTTTTTTATTTTATTTTACGTTCTTACCGAAACGCTTGATTTTCTGTGTTGTTGTCTTTTCAAGTGCAGAGGAGAGAACTTCAACAATCTTGATGTGCTTGTAGTTGGGAATCTTGCTGTTAACACTCTTGATAGCGTTCTGGATTGTTTTCTTGATATCCTCTTCGCTGGGCTTCTCACCGCCGAAACGCTCCTTGATGTATTCGATGTTCGGGAATATCTTTGCCTTAACGCAGGTTTCACCGTTTTCATCTGAAGCGTAAACAAGTGCCTCACCGATTTCGGGGTACTCTGAAAGTCTTGTCTCAAGCTCTTCGGGGTAGATGTTTTTGCCGTTTTCTGTTACGATAACGTTCTTGATTCTGCCCTTGATGTAAAGGTCACCGTTGCTGTCTATACAGCCGAGGTCACCTGTGCAGAACCAGCCGTCACGGAATACAGCTTCAGTTGCTTCGGGGTCGTTGTAGTAGCCGAGCATTATGTTGTCGCCCTTTGCGAGAATTTCACCGACACCTTCGTCGTTGGGGTCGTCGATCTTAAGTTGAACATCGGGAATTGCAGGGCCCGTTGAAGCCTTGTTGAGGTGGAAGTCGTTGTTACCTGCAAGCAGGGGAGCACACTCTGTGAGACCGTAGCCCTGAAGTGTTCTGATGCCGAGTGCACCGAAGTCCTCAACAAGTGATGTGTCAAGGTCAGCCGCACCTACGATGAACAGACGGATTTTGCCGCCGAGAGTCTTCTTTACCTTCTTGCATATTACCTTGCGGATAATGAAGGGGCACTTTTTAAGTGCATCTGCAAGTGAAAGAGTCTCAAAATACTTGCGGTAGAGTGAGGGACAGTCCTTGATGATACCTGCCTTGATTCTCTTATTGAGCACCTTGAGAAGTGCAGGAACAACAACAAGAATTGAGGGCTGATACTCAGCAATATTCTTTGCAACTTTTGTGAGACCGTCGCAGTATGTTATGCAAGCGCCTCTTGTGAGGAAAAGCACGTTGTTAAGTGTGCACTCGTATGTATGGTGAAGGGGAAGGATTGACAGAGTGCTGTCAAAATCGTTTACCTTAACCATCTGTACGGTTGAGTGAATGTTGGAGCATATGTTGTTCTGTGAAAGGCAGACACCCTTTGAGTTGCCTGTAGTGCCTGATGTGAAGATAATTATTCTTATTTCATCTTTACCTATCTCAATTTCATTGACCGCAGCTTCGTCAGCTTTATAAGAAGAAGCAATATCAAGTACGTCTGCAAAGTCGGTGTACTGAATGTTTTCGTCTGCAATTCCCTTGAGCTTTTCAATTCTTGCGCTGTCTGTGCATACCATCTTGCAGTCAGCAGACTCAAGAAATGCGTTTACGTCTTCGGGCTGAAGTTCTTTGTCAATCGGCACAACAACACCTACTGTTGCTGCACACAGGTAGCTGAGTGCCCACTGGAAGCTGTTTGCACCCATAACGGCAATCTTCTGACCGAGCATACCTTTTTCAATAAGATATGTGCAGAATGAGTAGTAGTATTTCTTGAGGTCAGCATAGTTTACATTGAGGTATTCACCCTCACTCTTTTTTACTACGTATGCTGTGTTAGATGCAAATTTCTCTGCACCGTTGCAGATGATTTCGCGGAAATTGTAAAACCTTTTTTCTTTGTAAAGTGAAGCCATACGTTTTCTCCTTTTCCCTCTCTTGATTATATCTTTGGCAGAATTATAACTTGACTTTTTTTATCACACAATGTATTATTTTATCAACATTGTGTCGACTTTTCAACAGTCGATTTTTCGAAAAAAGATTTAAAACCGACATTTTTCAACATTTTGTCGGTAAATATGAAAATTTTTTTAACTTTTTAAAGGAAGTGTTAATGTGGCGGAGAGCAGAAGAGTTAAACTTACCAAACGTCTTATCACAGAAGCATTTATAGAGTTGCTTGAATCAAAACCTTTGGCTAAGGTTACTGTTACCGATGTTTGCAATATTGCAGAAATAAACAGGTCAACGTTTTATGCTTATTATGAGGATGTCCCGTCTCTTATGCGCGAGATTCAGGAGGATGTAATTTCCCGTATTCCCGCACCCGAATCTCTGCCTACGGTTGTCGAGTCGCTCGAACGCTTCCTCGATATGATGGTCCCGCTTTTTGATTATATCAAGAAGAACAGCAGACTGTTTAACGTGCTTGTAGTGCAGGCAGAGTGTGATGACTTTGCTGAGCGTATAGTCCGTACCGTGCTTGAAAGGTATCCGAAAGAGTTTTTTGATAGGGATGACCTTGAAAAAGAGTACCGTGCTGTATTCTGTCTCAACGGTTTTATCGGCATTTTCAAGCTCTGGATTACCGAGGGCTTTCCGATAACCAGCCGCCAGTTTGCTACTCTTGCTCTTTCAACCGTCGCATCGTGTGCGGATATGAATCTGTTTGGTAAATAATAAAAAATCCTGAGATACGATGCTGTATCTCAGGATTTTTTATTTATCTCTTTTTGCTTGCTCTATCAATTTTTGTAATGCCCTTCTGAATGCCTCGTCCTGCTCAGCTGTACGCTTTGCAGGCCCTTTTGTCCTGCCGCCTGCGGCTCTTACTTTTTTACCGACGTATCTGGTAAACAGCAGCTGTTCAATATTCTTGTCGCTGTAAATAAGTCCGTTCTGATTAATTGCATAAGCCTTTTTACTCAGGCACATTGCCGCAAGTCCGTAGTCCTGCGTGATTGCGATATCACCGCTGACAAGCATATTCACAAGGCGGAAATCCACGCTGTCTGCACCTTTATCTACCATTATTGTTGTGCATCCGTCACGTTCAATTCTGTGTGCCGTGTCGCATATAAGTACGCATTCAACCAAGTTTTCTTTTGCAACGCTTATTGCAATATTTGTAACGGGGCAGGCGTCGGCATCGATAATTATCTTCATCTTATTTGCTCTTTTTTCTGATGTTGAGAATTCTTATGATAACAGGGCAGAGGATTATGTTTGTTGCCATTTCAAACAGGAAGTTACCGCCTGCAAGACCAAGGAACATATATTCTATAGCGTTTGCATAGCCTGCACCGATGCCCCACTCCTGAATTGTTTTGAAGAAGAAAACAGCACAGCCCAGCAGGAATATGCCTGTGTTAGTTATCGGGCATACTATAGCGGCGGCTATAACTGCAGCATACTCATTCTTTTTATGAATAAGCTTGTATGCAAGACCTGCTGTAAGACCGCATGCTGTACCTTTTGCAAGTACGGTTATTATTGTGCCGGGCACGCTGATTGCGAAGAATGCCGATGCATCAAGTGCAAGTACCACAACACTGAATACGAGACCCAGCCAGGTGCTTATTTTTGTAGAGCAGGTTGCCGCACCTATTACTATAGGAATAAGTACAAGTGAAATTGAAAACGGGCCGAATTTGATGAATGAGCCCATATACTGAAGCACTACTACAAGTGCAGTCAGTATTCCGCCGAGCACAAGCGTTTCAAGCTGTTTTCTGTTTTTTGCTGTTTTTGCCATTTTTATTCCTTCTGTCTTATGAGAATTTTCTTACAAGGTTATCTACCATTGTGTATATAAAGCCGAGCACTTCAATTACCTTGTAGCCTGCACGCTTTAATACGTTGCCGAATGAGCCTTCGTTGTGCTCGCTTGTTGTACGCTCTATTGTAATGCTGTCAAGCAGCTCGCCGTTGTCACCGCGTCTTGTTTCTACAATCATACTGTTACCCTTGAACTCAAGTGTGGAGTAGGTGGTAGTGTCGTTTTCAAGGAAGCTGTATGCGAGGTGTTCAGCTTCGTAGCTTTCGTGTGTCGGTCTCTCACATACAGAGTTTGAGTTGAGATAAATAACACCTTCAGGGTCAGTGTAGGTTTTGCCGCCTTCAGCTGTAGCAACTACCTTTCTGTTTTCCATAAAGTGAGATCGACCCTGTGAATGTGTGTGACCTGTAATTACAAGGTCAAGGTCGTATGATTCAAAAATAGGTGCGAAGATTGTGCTGAGCAGAATTTCTGTTTCAGCATCACCTATACAGTCACCAGCACCGTATATGCCATGGTGAACAACACCTATTCTCCATTTAGCGTCGGGGTTAAGCTTTACAGCTTCCTTTGTCATTGCTCTGTGGTCGGGTGCGTTACCTGATGTTGAATCGTAGAAAAGATAAAGTACGTCACCGTAGCGGAACCAGAAATCACGATCAAAACCTACAAAGAAGTTGCCGTAGTATTCGTTAGGCATATTGGTGTAGTAGTTGTACATCATACCTTTTTTGTCGTGGTTACCTATTGCAAGTGCCATAGGCAGCTGTCTGAGTGCTTCGGGCATAAGCAGTGTCTGCCACTCTTTCGTTGTTTCACCGGTTGATGTGTTGTCTCCGGGTGATACGAGGTAGGCGATATCGGGATTCTGTGTGAGCGCTGTTGCAAGTACGTTGTTCCAGTTGAGTCCGATTTCATCCTGATTTACTTCTTCTTCAGTACGCCAGTCTTCTGCAATCTGAATATCACCGACTACCATTGCTTTGTGGTCACCGAATGACTTTGTTTCGTACTTCTCGGTTTCACTCCAGCCGTTTTCGGTGTGCCAACGGTAGTAGTATGTTGTTTTTTCTTCAAGTCCCGTAACGGTAACTCTGCAAACAACCTGTGTGTCGTTTTCCGAAGCTGTAATTTCACCTGTGAAAGTCTTTGAGTCGGACATATCACTGTTTGTTGAAACTTCAACCTTAGCATCTGCCTTGTCTTTGTCGCAGTGCCAGCAAAGGCTGACCTGTGTCTGGTCTGCACCGACGTTGAGCGTAGGCAGTGTATTTTCATTTACAAGTGAAGAGTAATACATCTCCCATTCCTCCTCATTAAGTTTGGGTGCATCGAAAGCCGCAGTTGAGCCTACGCTCATCTGAAACAGCATAACTGTACCGATTAATAGAGCTATAGCTTTTTTCATAATAACCTCCGCAAATTATGATAAAATAATGTTTAACATTATACCAAAATTATACCATGTTGTAAAGCTTTTTTAGGAACATTAAATAATAAAAAAAGCCCGATGACTGCCATACTGAACAGTCACCGGGTGAGTTGTAAGTTTTATCAGATTGTACCGAAAATAAATTTGCAGACGAAGAGTAATGCAATTATTGTAACAGCAATATCCTTAGCCTTGAATTTGCCTGTGAAGAGTGTGATAAGTACGTACGCAATTGCACCGATACCGATACCGTTTGCAATAGAGTAGGTGAGAGGCATCATAATAAGTGTCAGGAATGCGGGTACAGCACTTCTCATATCCTTCATATCAACCTTCGAGAAGTTCTTGAGCATAAGAACACCAACGAAGATAAGAGCAGGAGCTGTAGCTGCTGCGGGAATGATACTTGCAAAGGGTGAGAGGAAGAGGCATACGATAAAGCAGAGTGAGGTGACAAGACTTGTAAGACCTGTTCTGCCGCCTGCTGCAACACCGGATGCACACTCAACAAATGTTGTTACCGTTGATGTACCGCATACTGCACCGGAAACTGTTGCGATGGAGTCGCAAGCCATTGACTTGTTGATGTCGATGGGGTCACCGTTTTCGTCGAGCATATCTGCTTCAGATGCTGTGCCGTAAATTGTGCCGATTGTGTCGAACATATCAACAAGGCAGAATGTAACGATGAGCATAATTACTGAGAAGATGCTGCCGAGCATTTCACCTGAGAAAGCATTTTTCCAGGATTCAGCATTGAAAATAGCTGTGATACCGATATCTGCAAAATCCTTGAAAGGCTGTGCGAAAGATGTCATATCAAAGTTCGGAAGCTGCCATGTTGCAAGGTAGTAGATGACTGTTGTCAAAAGCATACCTATAAGAACAGCACCCTTGACATTGAGCTTTGTGAGGATAGCGATGATAATGAAGCCGAGCAGAGCGATAATTGCAGGTGCAATGTCTGCCCATGCAGCACCGTTGATTTTTACAAACTGTACAAGTGTGTACTGGTTAGCCTGAATAATACCTACGTTCTGGAAACCGATGAATGCAATAAACAGACCGATACCTGCAGGTATAGCCTTCTTGATACAGTCGGGCATTGCCTTTGCAATATAGCTGCGAAGACCTGTGACTGAAAGCAGAAGGAAAACAAGACCGGAAATAAGGATGATAACAAGACCTGCCTGATAACCCTTGATTACGTCGCCGCCGTTTATAATCTGCGGCAGAACAAATGATGTAAAGAAGAATGAGTTAAGACCCATTCCGCAAGCCTGTGCGAAGGGAAGCTTTGCATAGAATGCGTAAAGCAGTGTGCCGATAACGGCAGCGATTATGGATGCGATATATACAGCATTCCATATTGTGGGGATTCCGGGTACGTCGAAACTGAAACCGACAATCTGGTTGGGGTTAACAACTATGATGTAAGCCATTGCAAAGAAAGTTGTAAGACCCGCAATGATTTCGGTTCTGACGTTTGAGCCGCGCTCGGAAATTTTAAAGAACTTATCCATTATTTCATCTCCTTATATATTATGGATATATGTATTATACCACATATTGTATATAATTCAACATTTTACGCGTACAAATCACATCCGATTTTTTGTGCAAAAAATAAAAATCTCCCGGAATAAGTCGTATTCCGGGAGGTGAAATGTTATGCTGTTGCAAGCTCTTTAGCCTTTATTTCTTTTTTGTCAAAGAAAGATGTGAAGTTTATCATAAACAGCAGCAGGTATGCTACCCACATCGGCAGGTTTTCTATAAATGCACTCTTACCTACAAACACAAGTAAGCCGAGCATAAGCAGAAGTATAGCGACAAAAATTACGGTTGCAACTATGTACTTCTTGTCCTTTTCTCTGCACTTGTGAAGCAGGAAGATTATAACGCCGAAGGCTGCAAGGAATGCAAAAATAAGTGCTGTTGCCCAGTGACCTATACAGCGGGGTGTCATAACAATCTCGGTGCCTGCAGAGGGCAGGTTGATTGTCAGATATATTGCCGCACAGCCGAGTGAGGTTATAATAACACCGAGCTTGCCTGAGTAGTTGTTTTTGCGGTACATATAGAGTGTGTTTGTAAAAACAGAAACCGAAGCCAGAACACCCCAGGCCTTGAATTCCCACGGATATTTGAGACCGAGCATACTTGCCGTAACGTCTGTAAGTATGTTGCCGAACTGTTCGGGGTAGCTGAGGAATCCGTACCATGTAACGAAAGCACAGCCTGCAATAAGGTTGACAATACAGAATACCGTTGTTGCTTTAGTCAGCTTTTCGGCAAAAAGAATCTTTTTTATAAAAAGTCCGTAGCAGAAAAGCAACGCTGTCGAGCCTATAACCCAGAGCCAGAATACGAGATTGTTCGGGTAAAGCGGCATATAAAGCATACCGTCAAATTTTGCTATGAATTCTTCTTTGGGCAGAGCCAGATCCGCCTGTGTCGGAATTATGTACGGGTATTGGTCCCAACTCATAAAGAATGCCATCCATATTCCGTATGCGGCGGCAATTATTGCCCAGAGCGAAGTATAAACCTTGCTCATCTTGTTTGTCATATTTTATCACCTCGTATGGTATTTTAGCATTTAATGGAAAATAAATCAATACTACACTTAACTATTTAGTTTTATAATAATTAAATGACTTGAAATTTCTCTCTTTTGCTGCTTCGCGGACACCCCTCGGCACGCGGTTTTGGAGTCGTCACATTTGGTTAAAAAAGTCAAGCAGAACAGGGAAATCCGAGAGTTTCGCCCTAAACTGACAGTTGTTTTGACAGTAGCGTAATGTCATATAATCAAGTAAATGTCATTTACATAAAAATTTGCACTTCGTACGTATTTTGTACGTGATTTGTACATAATTGCCTTTTACACTACCATAATTTGAAGATATGCTTAACTTTTATAAACTATAATTTGTTTGTTGACTATATTTTAGCAGCGTGCTAAAATTTGGGCGGAGGTGTTTTTATGAAAATGCTCAATAAATTTTTTTGTATCGTGCTTTGCTTGTGTATAACAGCTTCGGCAACGGTCTTTGCCTCGGCGTCCACGGGTACGGTTTACTATGTTGATTCAATAGCCGGAGATGACTCCAACAGTGGTTTATCGCCCGACAAGGCTTTTAAGACAATCGAAAAAGCTGCTTCGGTTTTATATTACGGTGGGGACAGCGTTCTTTTCAAGGCAGGCGGTGTTTACATAGGTAATTTTGGTGTTATGGGAACTTCCGACGCCTCAAATCCGATAACTATCGGCTCTTACGGTGATGGTGCGAAGCCTCTGTTTACCTCGTCAAAGGAAAATGATCCCGTTATAGCTCTTTATGATGCTTCGGGTTGGATTATTGAAAACATTGAAATAACTGCTCCGAAAGGTACGGGTATTCTCGTTTATTACAGAAATTCGTGCGTAAAAGATGTAGTTATACGGAATGTTACTCTTCACGATATACAGAATTATCCTTCAGACAATTACTTTAGCAGCAGCAGAGCTGCAATCCGTCTGATGGGCTCGCCCGTAACTCCGGGTGCTCATCTTGAGAATATAACCGTTGACGGCTGTGAAATATATGACTGCGGTTACGGCATTTTCACGGGAAGTAACTACCCCAATACTCCCGAAACACCGTACAATAAAAATATAATTGTTGAAAACTGCAGTATTCACGATTTGTGGGATGATGCGTTTATAATGTCGGATACGGATACAATTATCCTGCGCAATTCTTCAATTATCAACACTTGTCAGAGCTCCGGTGTTTATTATACTGCTCCCGTGTGGATGTGGGGTGTTACCAACGGTCTTGTTGAAAATTGTGAGATTGCAGGTGCAAAAAATGTGCTTGACGGAATGGCTGTCGATTTTGACGACCATACCGACCACAGCACATTCCAATACATTTACTCTCACGACAATGTAAGATTTATGTGGAACTGCCCTGTTCACGACGACCATTACGGAAACACTGTCCGTTACTGTCTTTCTGTAAACGATAATATAACTTCAAACGGTTCCGGAAACGGTAACGAAACAGCAGAGCACGATTTCAAGTTTTACAACAATACCATTGTCAACGGCAGCACGTATAACTTCTATATGTATGATGATGCCGTGATAAAAAACAACATATTCATCCTCGAACCCGGTTACCTTATGAAGTTTAACCGAAAATACGATTATGATATGTCAAACAACTGCTATTGGGGCGTTACAAAGCCCATAAATGACAAAAACTCCTTCATCGCCTTGCCACAGTTTGCAGGTGAGGATTTAACAGATAAGAACAGCTTTATACTCAAAGCCTGCTCTCCGTGCATCGGTGCAGGTGTTCAGGTTGAAGAAAATATGGGTGAACATGACTTCTTTGGTAATTCTCTTGACAGTACGCATAATATCGGCTGTTACGAGGGTGACGGTGTTGAGGGTAAGAAGGAGCGTCCGACAATCTGCGATATCCTCGTCAGTATGTTCACTGCAATATCTCGCCTGATTTCCGATTTGTTTGAATGATAAAAAGTAATAAAAGCTTGCATTTTTACGATGCAAGCTTTTGTTTTATTTCTGAACGTCTGCCTCTTTGCAGAGCTTTTCAATCATATCATCATATTTCTTTGAAATTGCCGTTTTGCGTGCGGCGGTATAATTTTCCTCTCGTGTGCCGAAATTTTCAAGACAAGCATTGATTTCTTCTTCCGTCGGTGCAAGCTCCTTTTCACCGAGAATGTTTTTAAGTTCCATAACTCCCGTATCAATATAGTAAGTGTAAAAGGTATCCATTTCAATTGTTTTTAAACCAATTGCTCCGCTTTTATC
>JAZSEX010000007.1:0-15926 GCA_045531935.1 Acutalibacteraceae bacterium
CGAACCAACCGTCATCCATAACGAGCATTTCAATGCCGATTTCTTTTGCACGCTCAGCAAAGGCAACGAGCTTATCGTCATCAAAATCGAAATATGCAGCCTCCCAGCTGTTTATAAGCAAGGGACGTTTCTTGTCTTTCCACTCACCTCTGATAAGGTGATTGTTATAGAGTCTGTGGAAGATACGGCTCATTTCGCCGATACCGCTATCGGTATAAACCATAACAAGCTCGGGAGTTGTAAAGCACTCACCCGACTCAAGACGCCAGCAGAAATCTGTCGGGTTGATACCCATTATAAGACGGGGTGCAGAGTTGAAATCAACCTCAATATCAGCAGCAAAGTTACCGCTGTAAACAAGGTTAAAGCCGTAAACGTCACCGAAATCTTCAGTTGCATTATCGTCTGCAAGAGCAACAAAGGGATTGTAAGTATGGCTTGAAGAGCCACGCTTACTTGCAACAGACTGAATGCCGTGCTCAAGATGACGCGAAACAAGTGTACGCTCCTTAGCCCACATACCGTAGTGATGAATCATATTGTAATTCATTGTCGGCAGGTCGATGCAGGCACTGTATGCACGCTGAATATCCATAGGCTTGTCGGATGTGTTTTCAACCTTTACCCAGCGTGTCATAGCACCGTAATTTTCAAAAACGGTATAGTAAAGATAAACCTTTGCACCCGTTACCTTGTCAATCGTTTCAACCTCGAGCGTTGTTGCATCGTCATCGCTCATTGTATAGAGTGACGGCAGGCCCTCGAGAGCGGGCTTACCCTTTATAATCTTGTGAGAAACATAGCGGATATCGGTTGAAGCATTACCGTGATGGTTACGGATTGCAAGTGCGGATATACGCATATCACCCGTACCGTTGCAGGAATACTCCATCGGCCAGGAGTCACAGCTGAAGCCGTGCTCACCGATTGCTGCATTTGCAGGGCTGAACGAAGCATTACAGCAACGCATTGCAAGTTCAGTCACACCGTTGTCGGGAATATAAGCACCGTAGTAGAGGTGGATAAGATAATCCTCCTCAAAAACCTGAAAAATATAACTTGAAGTTTTAGTATCAAGCTTGAAAATTTTATTTTCGCTATCAAAACAAACAGGCATTTTTTGCACCTCTTTCTTAATTTGTTAATTATGCAAAATACAAATCAACCGAAAATCTTTTCAAACAGTCGTTCAAGAGATTTACCGTCAACCATATTAAGATTGCCGAATTTAAATTTCTCTGCTTTATCACAAACAGATGCGTTCTTTACACACTCAATAAGCTGAGCCGTATCACCCGCAACCTCGCCCGGCACATACTCACGGTAGCTGAAATAAAACGGTCTGCGTGAAGTATATTCATCAAGGTCGGGGGCAAAGAAAACACAAGGCTTGTCAAGCAGAACAAAGTCCATACAAACGGACGAATAATCTGTAATGAGCATATCACTTATAAGTGTCAGGTCGTTTATGCTCTTGAAATCCGTCACGTCTATTGCACCGTCAATACGTGCACTGCCGTGAATCTGCGGATGAAGCCTTACAAGCAGACAATATGTATCGCCAAGCTCTTTTTCAAAAAGTGAATAATCAAACGATGAAAGGAAAACCTTATCAAGCTCGGGGTCATCACGAAAGGTAGGTGCATAGAGCACGATTTTTTTGTCCTTACACTGCGGATACTTCTTCTCAAACTCTGCACGGAGTTTTTCCGCATTGTCAGCCCTCAGCAGCACATCTGCCCTGAGTGAGCCTACGGGAAGCACCTTTGACTTATCAACTCCGAAAGCACTTGCATATATATCCGCAACCTCTGTCGATGAGCAGGTGACGTAAGTCAGCTTGCTGTTTGCCGCAATTTCTCTTGCACGGATATCGGCAGGCTGCTCAATATCCAGACCGAATTTTTTAAACGCACCCTCTGCGTGCCAGAGCTGTACTATAACAGCTTCATCTCTGAAATTAAGGTAGCCGAGCGGCATAAAATTATCGTTCATAAAAACGTACTTTGCCGTTGCAAGCAGGTATGCTTTTTTTGTAAAGAAAACTACAGCCTTCGGCACAGATGAGAAATCGGCGTGAGAAATATAAACGATATCGTAACCGCCTCGTCTTTCAAGCTCAGCCTTTACTTCACCGAGGCTGTCGTTAAACGATGCATTGTGCGGCGAAAGCAACACAACCCTGTTCGGTTTCAAGCCAAACAGGGTGCGTGAAATATTGAAAAACAGAGCAAACAAACGGTAGAATAAACTTTTCATTATTTAGCCCAATCAATAACTGTTTTACCGAAGCTACGGTGATAATCAAGGTCAAACGCACGGTGAATATCAGGAATGCTCTCAACTCTGACAACGTCACCTACAAGATTGTCGAGATAATTTACAAACTTCGGATACTTTGAATAAAGCTCAACCGACTTTGCAAAATCCTCAACACCGCTGCGCGATGAACCAAACAGACGCAGACCTTTTTCAAGCACCATACGTGTGTTGATACCGACGTTGTTTTCACTTACACCCATAAGGGAAATTGCACCCTCAGGGTTTATAAGGTCGATTATCTGGTTAATTGCAGGCTGACAGCCACCGCCACCTACACACTCAAATGCATGGTCAACCCAGACACCTTCCGGCACGTGGTCAACGTGATATGCAGCCTTTGCAAATGAAAAATAAGACAGCTTTTCTTCTACCGTACCGAAAATATAAAGCTCGGTTTCGGGGTAGAGATAGTGCAGTACAAGTGCGGTTATATAGCCGACATTGCCGTCACCCCATATACCGATTCTGTTGCGGCGTGAGTGAGCAATTTTATCAAAGCGTGATATTGCGTGCACGCTTACACTGACAAGCTCGGTAAAGGACGCAACGTTCATATTCATATCGCTCGGCAGTTTTACAACTCTGTCGGGTGCGGCGGTGATGAAATCCTGAAGAAATCCGTCGTAACCGCTTGAACGGAAGTAGCTTGAGCGAAGATAATTTTCAGCAACAACACTGTCGGTTTCTGTGGGAGTGTTGGGCACGGGCACAACGAAGTCACCTACCGAATAAGTGCCCGTAGGGTCATATACAACCTGAGCTACACACTCGTGAGTGAGTGCCATAGGAAGCTTTGCCTTAAGAGCTTCGGGGGAACGCATACCCTGGTAATAGCGCTGGTCTGCCTTACAGACAGAAACCTTGTAAGGACGCATTATAACCTCACCTGCAGTAAGGTCAATCTCCTTATATGCGACTTCTATCATTCTCGGGGAAACCAACTGATATACAGCATTAATCATTTTTTATCCCTCTAAGTCTTCAGTTGCACCGATAAGTGACTGTGCAACCTTCATATCAAACGGATAGGTAATTTTTATATTGAATACCTCACCTCTGAGCACGTGCACGTGTTCACCCTTGAGCACGTACATCTTGCAGGCATCGGTAAGAATATTCTTTTCTTCATCGGTAAGTGATTCAAAAATTTCCTTGAGTCTCTTTGCCTTGAATGACTGCGGAGTCTGACCCTGATACATATGGTCACGAATCGGAATTGAGGTGATAGCCTCACCGTCACAGCTTTCTACTATCGTATCGGCTGCAGGTATCATAGTATCGCAAGCACCGTACTTTTCGGCACAGTCGATATTTTCATCAATTATTCTGTGAGTTACGAAAGGACGTACAGAGTCATGAGTTACAACGATTGTATCCTCATCAAGTCCGTAATTCGCTTCAATATAAGCAATAGCGTTCATTATTGTATCGTTACGGGTTTCACCGCCGTCAATAACTACAACCTTGTCTGTATTACCGAGATTTTTTTCTATAAGGTTGCGTGCGTGCTCAACCCAGGATTTATGAGTGGGCACGATAACTTTTTCAAAGCGTGAGTTAACAAAAAACTTTTCAACAGTATGAACAAGTATGGGTTTTGAGCCAAGCTTCATAAACTGCTTGGGCATATCGGTGTTACCCATTCTGCTGCCCTTACCGCCTGCAAGAACAATGGCGAATACCATAATATCATTCCTTTATCAATATATATTTATTTGCCGTTTACTTTTTTGTCATAGATATCGCAGACCTCGTTAACCTCACCGTTAGCGATAATCTTGCCGTGGTCGAGAAGTATAGCCTTTGTGCAAAGGCGGCGTACCTGAGCTGTGTTATGAGAAACAAAGAGCACCGTAACACCCTTGTCAAACATACTCTTGATCTTGTTTTCACTCTTGATACGGAACTTTGCGTCACCGACCGAAAGAACCTCATCGAGGATAAGCACTTCGGGCTCAACCGCCGTAGCAATAGCAAAGCCGAGTCTCGCTCTCATACCCGAAGAATAGTTTTTGACAGGTACGTCGATAAACTCACCGAGCTCGGAAAACTCAACGATTTCGTCGTAACGCTCCTCAATATACTTTCTTGAGTAACCCATCGTAGCACCATAGAGGTATATATTCTCGGCACCCGTATAGTTAAGGTCGAAACCTGCGCCAAGCTCAAGAAGCGGAGCAATTACACCGTTAACCTTGACCGAGCCTTTTGTAGGCTTGAGAACTCCTGCAATAACCTTGAGCATTGTACTCTTACCCGCACCGTTAAAGCCGAGGATACCGAGTCTTTCACCCTCTTCAACCTCAAACGAAACATCTGTAAGTGCCCAGAACTCATTATAGTGAAGCTTGCGTGTAACAAGCTTTATGAAATACTCTTTTATATTGTCAACTTTTTCTTTACTAAGGTTGAACAGAATACTTACGTTTTCAACCTTAACTGCTGTCTTTGCCAAACTAACGTCACCTCAGATGTGAAGAATAAACTTATCCTGCTTCTTCTGGAAGAAGATAACGCCGATAAGAAGTGTAACAAGGGCGAAGCCGAGAGAATACATAAAGTGATTCCAGTTCCACATCTGACCGTAAAGTACACAGTCACGGAACATTGAAACTATTGAATAAAGCGGATTTGCCATAAGACCTAACTGAACAATCTTTATTGCACCGAGTGACTTGACGGTGTAGAAAATAGGAGTCAGGTAGAAAAGAAGCATACAGAATACTTCGTAAATATACTCAATATCCTTGAAGAATACGTTAAGCGTTGCAAGAATCATACCGATGCCGAGTGAAAGAACAAGCAGAATAAGTATCGGTACAACCGAAAGCAGTACGTGCCAGTTTATGATTATAACCTCATCGGTAAAGCACTTGAAGTAGATAACCATAACAACAAGCACAAGCAGTGACATAGCAAAGGTTACGAAGTTTGCAAGCACGTTTGAAAGCGGATATATGTACTTAGGCACGTAAACCTTTTTGATAACACTCGCACTCAGTCGGATTGAGCGCATCGCACGCTTTGTTGACTGAGTAAAGAATTCATAGAGCAGACGGCCGCAGAGAAGGTAAACCATATAGCAGCCTACATCCTTATTATTCTGACCGAAGATGCCGCCGAAAACAAGAGCAAGCACTATGGTCGTGAGTAACGGCTGAAGGAAGGTCCAGAAAATACCGAGAACAGAGTTACGGTACTGGAGCTTAACGTTTTTACGTACTATTTCCTGAAGCAGGAAACGGTATTTCCAGAAATTTTTGAAGAAACCTTTTATCTTGTTCATTTTTTACTCCTGTTTTTGGGATTTGCCCACTTAACAAAATACTTAAACATTGACGATATCTGTACAAGCATAAGCCTGAAATTCTTCTTGCTCTCTCTGCCCCATACGTGGTAAACAACCGCCTCGGGGTAGAAGATTGCCTTTGAGTGAAGTCGCACCGTACGTGTGATATCACAATCCTCAAAATACATAAAGTATCTGTCGTCAAAGCCACCTATCTGCTTGAAGAGCTCTGTGCGGAACATCATAAAGCAACCCGCTGCGTTTTCGATTTCGCAGGGCACATCAAGATTTTCGTCGAGCATTGCATACTCTCTGAGCAGCTTACCCGGCTCACCCTCGCCACGCATACGGCTTGCAATGAGATATTTAATGCTCGGGTTACGCTTACCGAGAATCTGCATTCTGCCGTCAGGGAAACAGATTTTGGGTGAAAGCAGACCGATTTCAGGGTGCTCATCCATATATGCCGCCATCTTTGCAATAACGTCATCATTCAGACTGATGTCGGGATTTATAACGCAGTGATATTTAGAATCTATAACCGACAGAGCGTTGTTGTGTCCGCTGCCGAAGCCGTTGTTGGTGTGCGGCTCAAAAACCTCAACCTCGGGGTACTTCTCCCTTATATGGTCGGGAGTGGAGTCGGTTGACATATTATCAACAACCATCAGCTTGAAATCGACACCTTTTGTGTGCTCAAGCAAGGTTGATACAGTTTCATCTATGCTGCTCATATTGTTATGTGTAACAATACAGCCCGTTACATAGCTCTTAATGCTTACCATTCCTTTCACCTGAATGTGAAAATGTTTTTTGCTATATTTATGCGCCACGTGATTTTTTGCATAAGGCTTGTTTTACCGCCCGTCATACTGCCGGGATTACGTCGGTAAAGAAGCAGCGGCTCATCAATAAGCTCTACCCTGCCGACTTTTTCACTCACCAAGCCGAGCCATTGGTCGTGCATAGGCAAATCCTTCGGAAAAGGCAAAGCGGCAGTAAATGCCTGCCTTGTCAGTGCCATACACGCACCCGTGTAGCAGTTTCTGATTATATTGTGCATTATACCGGTCTTTGCGCCTCTGTCCTCAAAAAGAGTTTTGCCGCTCTTTTCAAGATTTTCATCTGTGATATACGCATTGTGAAGCACACAGCACGCACCGCCTTTTATAGCGGACATCACACGCTCAACCTTACAGTCAAGCCATACGTCATCCTGGTCGCACAGAAAGGCAACGTCACCCGTACATTCACGCAGAAGAAACTCCTTGTTTGCATCAACACCCTTTGCAGGGCCGTGAATATAGCGTATGCGTGTATCACCCAGAAAAGGCTCAATAGCGGCATAGGTATCACCGTCGGGCTTATCGTCGGAAATAATAACCTCATCGTCAGCACCGAGCTGAGAAACAACAGACGAAAGCTGTTTTGCTATATAAGTTCCGCCGTTGTATACGGCAATGAGAACCGACACCTTCACAGTTTCAGACACCTTTCCGGCTGACCCCGAAAACGCTTCAGGGCATATAAGCACATAATAATTAGAGTAAGTTTAGCATATAATTATTAATAAACTATTAATAGCCGAGTTTGTCAGTCAAAGCATCATAGTGTGATTTATCAAACCAGCCTGTAGTATGCAGACTGACCGAGCCCGAAGAAAGAATAGATATACGAATTTTTCCTATATCCTTGCGTTTTAAAAATACATTGCTTTTAAACTGAGCTGTTTGTATACCGTCATATTTAAAATAGCCGTTCACTATAGAAAACAGACCTCTTGAATAAGAAAAAACGCTGTCATCCGCCGCAACGGTTTTATTACGGTAACTGAAAACAGCAAAAGTTATGCCAAGCATAACAGCCGCAACGCTGAGCAAAATATGAATCCGTGCAGTTGCAACTGCAACAGCTGCAGACAAAATCAAATAAAAACATAATGAAGCGACAAGCCCTGCTTTATGAGATTTTACGAGCTTTGCTCCGCAAACAAAATCGGGGGCACATTCGCTGAGAATCCGCTCAAGTTCCTGCTTTTTCACAAGCAGACAAATCTGCGGAGTCTCGTGCTTGTCGTTACCAAGTCCGACAACGGCAACCTCAGCGCGGTAATAGCCGAAAGCACGTGCAAGAAGCGGACGCCGCACAATAACCGCGTTGACCTTGTCTTTATCAAACACATACTGCTTCTTTTTGAGCAGACCCGAGGTGATAAAGAAAGTTTTATCATCCTTCTCCACTTTGAAACCGTATGCGGACATAAACTGCATAACCATACCTGCCAACCAGCTGAGCAAAGCAAGTGCTACCGCAGGCAGTGCTTTATAAAGTGCTGAACTGCCGAGTGCAATTTTATCAACGGGAATACCCGCAACAAGAAGTACAAAGAAAATCATAATCTGTGCAAGCGGCTGACCAAGCAGCACGTCACGCAAAGCCTGTGCCCACGTAAACGAGCACACAAGCTTTCTTTCCCGAGTCTGATTTTCATCTGTCTGCACGTCTTTTTGCTGTGTAAGCTCACGCTCAAAAGCCTTTGCCTTTTCAAGAGGAAGCACAAAGGTGAAATCCGTTTTGTTGGCGGTTGCCGCAGAGTTTATATCAAGCTTTATTTTTGCAGTGCCGACCATACGCTCAAACACGCTTCGTTCGAGATTTACCGTAGAAATACTGCCCAGAGGCAAACGCGAAGTACGCTGCATCAGCGTACGTCTTTCGACAACAAGGTAACCGGAATCAATATAGAATACGGTTTTGCTCCAGCGTAAAATCAGCCATACAACACCTGCAACCAGAAGCAATGCTACAACGATATTTACAGGTGCGGGAATTCTGCCGACAGATGAATATCTGAGTATCTGCGCAAAACTCATACCCCGTCTGAGCTCTGCCGCAATATCAAAAAGAAGAGAGACTGCACCTGTAACCAGAACGACACCAACTGCACCTATCTGTTCTAAAATTATTGTTATATGGTTTCTCGTCGGCTTACTGAACATCACTAATGCCTCCGAGCTTATTGCCGACTTTTTCATTGAGGTAAAGAGCCAGCTCCTGAGCCTTATCTTCATCAAGGAATCGAAGCACTGCCGTTGACCCTGCAGTTACAACCGATACCTTAGCAACACCGAACGCAGAGTCAAGAGGACCTCGTGAAACGTTTATCTGATGAATTCTGTTTACGGGCACTACAGTACGTGAAACAAAGAGCACACCGCATACAATCTCCACTCTGTCGGGAGTAATAAGGTACTTGTACCGTTTAAACCTGAGCACCGGAAATACTGCTGCCCAGATTACGGCAATCACAGCACAGCCTATCATAACTCCGATTTTAACCGCACCGTAAAGTTCACCTATCAGAACCGCCGCCATACAGGCAACAAGCAGAATAAGGCTCTGTATCACAGCCGTAACCGTCATAAGATACCTTGCATTTTTACTTAATGTTTTGTACTGCATACGTTACTCCTCTGTATTTATTCCTGCCATAATACCCTCAGCTATTGCATCAGCGTATTTTTCAAGATTTTCGTCAAAAAGTTCATTGTCACGCTCAGTTGTTATAAATCCCATTTCAACAAGACAGCTCGGCATATCCGTAGCACTGTTTACCAGGTAATCGGACAAAGGGTTGCCCTGATAGCCTCTTTTAACACCTCTGTTATCTCCGAAGCCTACCTCATCTATCTTGTCGAGTATATTCTGTGCAAGCTGTGCTTCGTTATAAAATGCACTGCTGTTAATCCATATTTCCACACCGCTCACGTCAGCCTCTGCACTGTTGCGGTGAAGAGACACAAAATATGTAGCCCTCTTTCTGTTTGCAAATTCAGCTCTTTCTTCAAGCCCGACAAATACATCTTTTTTTCGTGTATAGATAACGTCTATACCGTTATCCTCGAGGATTTCGCCAACAGCAAGAGCAAGCCGCAGATTATCATCTTTTTCATACCTGCCATTGTATTCTGCCCCGACATCACTTCCGCCGTGACCTGCATCGATACATATTCTCGGCTTACCGGTCGGCATAAACCCACCGTTATATAAAAATGAAACCGCAATCAGACCGATTACTGCCACACACAGTACACCGACAAAGGTTTTAAAATTTCTCTTTCTTCGTTGTTTTTTTCTGACTTGATTCTTTTTCATTACTCACACTCATCAAAGTGAATTTTTAAGCTCTTTCATAACCTTGCTCGCAATCGGCACTGCAACGTCACTGCCACCGCCACCGTTTTCCGCAAGCACAACTATCGCATAAGGGAAGCTTTCATCTGTGCTCATTCCCATAAACCATGCGTGTGAGCCTTCACCTGCAACCTGTGCAGTACCCGTTTTGCCGCCGAAGCTCATATCGGGAAATCTGCTGTCACCGTAATTGTTTATAACGTTGTTTCTCATCATCGTTTTAACCTGCGAAGCCGTCGTCTGCTCAATCAGTCTTTCTGTCCTGATTTTGCCTACAACGCTGTTCAGATTATCCTCGATAAAATAAGGCACAGGAGTTGAACCGTCGGAAGCGATACAGCCTGCAATCATCATAAGATGAAGCGGATTTACAAGAGTTGTATACTGACCTATCGCCGCCCAGCCGATATCTATTTCAACAGCACCCTTAAGGTCAAAGCGGCTCTTTGCAGTGTTTACACCGCTGACGTTAAAGCTTTTTCCGAAGCCCATTGATGCGGCAGTTTTCTTAAGCACGTCCGCACCAAGCTCAATACCCATCTCAGCATAAGCACTGTTGCAGGATTTTGTAAGAGCTGTACCGAAGCTGATTTTGCCGTGCGTATTGTTGCATATAATTTCGCCGCCCTGTACGGTTGCAAGTGCACCCTTACATTCAAACTCACGGCTTTGTATATCGGGTATATTCTCAATGGCGGCAACCGTAGTAACAGCCTTAAAAGTCGAGCCCGGAGTGAAAAGTCCGCTGAGCAGACGGTTCATATAAACAGCTTCGTATTTATCGTCCGAATCCATATTTTCGGGCTTGTTTTCGGGGTCATAAGTCGGAGCGGAAACCATACAGACAATTTCACCAGTCTTGTAATTGTATACGCCGATCGCACCCTTTTTACCGTCAAGAGCCTTGTAAGCCTTTGCACAAAGATCTGCGTCTATTGTAAGCCTGACGTCACTGCCCTCGCCTGTATTAATAAGCGTATATATTCCGTCAACAAAGCTGTAACCTGTAAGTCCGTCACGGCATATTGTATGCACACCTGTAGCAATAAATCCGTACGTGTCACCAACCGTGTGAAGAGTTGCCTTGCGTACGGTTTTGTCGGAATTGTATATTCTTTTGCCGTTCTTACTTTCGGCAAGTACAACACCGTTGCAGTCAAGAATTTTGCCTGCATTCTTTATTTCTCCGCCCGAGTAAAGGTGACCGTTTACACGGTTGGTTGCCCAGGTGCCGCCCTGAGTCGCAAAGCTCACACCAAGCAGAACAACGCCTGCAATAAAAGCAATAATTATCGCAAGCAGAACGTAAGCACGCTTTGTTACCGTATTCATATTTCAGTCACCTTCCTTTCAGGTAAAACTTATTTATCTTCCATCTGTTTTTCAAGTATCGGATACGTTTTTATATCAGCACTCTTGATAAATGCAAACAGTGCCCATGAGCAAATCATACTCGTACCGCCACGGCTTATAAACGGCAACGTAACACCTGTAAGCGGAAGCAGGTCTGTAATACCGAAAACGTTCAGACTCAGCTGTACGAGCAGAAGTGCAGCAGACGCAACAGCCGCAATAGAATAAACCGTAGAGCGTGCGTGACGTGCAAGCCTGAGTGCGTAAACCGCAACAAAAGCAAAGCACAGAATAACACAGAAGCCCACAACCAGACCCCATTCTTCACATATAACGCCGAAAATAAGGTCTGTTGTAGAAGCAAATATATGTCTGAGTCTGCCCTCACCTATTCCGAGCCCGAAGAAACCTCCGCTCGCAGAATAGCTGAGCACTCTGGTCTGCTGGAATCCGCCATCATTAGCGTATTCCCACACGTGTCGGTAAGCTTCAAAGCGCGAAGCAACATAGGGCTTGAAGTAAATTATAAGTCCTGCACCAAGCACAGCCGCAACGCTGATAAGACCTATCGTCTTGACATCACCCGAACGCATAAACGCAATTACAAGGAACGTTGCGAAAAATATAAGTGCCGTACCGAAATCTCTCATCAGGAAAAGAGCACCTACACAGCCAAGCGAGAAAATGAGATAACGTGTAAGACTGCGTGTTGACTGAAGCTTTTCGAGCGTTGCCGCACCGACAAATATAAACGCAACTTTTACAAGCTCAGAAGGCTGAATTGAAAACGAACCGAGGCTTATCCAGTTAAGTGCACCGTTTATTGTTTCGGCCATAACAAGGTTTACGCCAAGCAATCCCACTGCGGCAACAGCAACAGGTATACGCAGTGCCGATACAACCTCTACATTACGCATTATTGCAAGCAAAATAATAAACGCCGCAAGGCCTATAAGAATTGCTATAAACTGCTTGAGAGCATAGTTGGGATAAACGCTTGCCACCGTCACAAGTCCTATGCCCGAAAGCGTGAACGCTATTATTTCAAGCTCTGTAGCACGCTGCTTTGCAAACCAACGTGCACATACAAAATAGAGCCACTCCGTAAGGATGAACCCGCCGAAAACACCTACAACTTCTAAATTGATTTCTTCAGATAAAAATATAACAGGCATCATAGAAATAAGTTGAAACATCGTTGCAAAAAGAAGCATGGACAGCCAATCAAACGGATGTTTTTTTCTTTTCGGCTTTTTCTTTTTTTCGTTGTTGTTTTCTGCCAAGCGTTTCACCTCCCCGTTTTAATTTCAGCAATTTATTTTTTACGCACTTTATAGTGCTCGTCAAATACAAATATAGCTCCGCCGAAGCTTAGTATATCTCCGTCTCTCAGCCTGCGTCTGCCCGACGTAACAAAACGGGCGTTTACCTTTGTTCCGTTTCCGGAACCGAGATCCTCTACAAACCAACCGTTACCTACCCTGAACACCTTTGCGTGTTCGGAAGATACCGTCTGATACTTAAGTCTTATATCGCAATCGGGCGAGCGACCGACAATGCAGTTTTCGCAACCGATTACGTAAGCTTTTTCTGCCGCCTCATCAATAAGTGCAGGCATAAACTCCATACCGTCGTCACCTGTACGTACGGGAGTGCGTGCGGCAACACGTGCCTGCTTTCTGCGTTCCTTTTCTTTCTCACGCTCAAGGTCATCAACGTCAACGTCAAAAAATTCAAACACCGCCGTACCGAAGCTCACCTTATCACCGTGACTGAGCTGTATAGGCTTTGCTATCTGCTCACCGTTGACAAAAACGCCCGTACGCGAGTTTGTGTCGGCAACAACCCAACCGGTACGTCGTTTTGAAATAACAGAGTGAAAACGCGACACGGTAGATGCCGTTAGTATCACGTCGCAGGTGGGACTGCGGCCTATGGAGTTTTCCCAGCGTGTAAGCGGTATGCGTTTCTTTGTCTTTGTTTCAACAAGGTAAGAGCCGACCCTTGAGCCGAAGCGTCTTGTAACAAGCGAAACCACACAGCTTCCTATAATCAGCAGAGCAAGTCCTGCCAGCAGATAACGGCTTGCCTCAACAGTAAAATCAAACATATTGTCAAGCTTCATCTGTCAGCCCCTCCTTTCAAAACAAACTGTCGATATAATGTTATTTATATACTATTTTAATATTATTGGCACAAAGTGTCAATAGAGACGATTTTCATTGACTTTTTTATAACTTGAATTTATACTGAGTATAATACAGAATTAAAACAAAAAAGCTAAAAATTTATTAAGGAGATATAATATGAGCATAACAAAAAGTGTTTTCGGCACAATGCCCGACGGCAGTGAAGTACTGAAATATAAAATCAAAAACGCTGAGGGCTGCTTTGCAGAGTTTATAACATACGGTGCAACATGGCTTAGTGCTTTTATGTATGACAAAGACGATATTCTGCAGGATGTACTTCTCGGCTTTGACGATATGGATGGTCACATCAACCGCTCAGACTATCAGGGTCAGTGTGTCGGCAGATATGCAAACCGTATCGCAGGCGGCAAGTTTACCGTAAACGGCACTGAATATCAGGTTGACTGCAACGAAGACGGTGTGAAGAGTCTTCATTCAAGCGGTGAATTTGCTCATGCAAATTGGTCTGCCGAGGAAATCGGCGACAACGCTGTCGAGTTTTCTTTTGTTTCACCCGACGGCACGTACGGCTTTCCCGGCACACTTACCGCAAAATGCCGCTACACACTTACAGATGATAATCAGGTTGTCATTGAATACAGTGCAATATCAGACAAGGCTACAATAATTAACTTCACAAACCACGCATACTTCAATCTTGCAGGCTGTAACAGCGGTGACGTGCTCGGCCACGTGCTTTGGATTGATGCCGACGCATTCACACCCACAACACCCGACAGCATTCCTACAGGCGAAATTCGTCCGGTTGAAGGCACACCCTACGATTTCCGTGAGGCAAAGGCTATCGGCAAGGATATCAAAGCAGACTATGACCAGCTTACAGACGCAAGAGGTTACGATCACAATTTCTGCCTTAACGCAGGCAACCACGATAAAATAACCGTTTATGAGCCTGTAAGCGGCAGAACAATGTCCGTCTGGACTGACCAACCCGGTGTACAGCTCTATACAGGCAACTTCCTTGACGGTACAAGAGCCGGCAAGGGCGGCTGTCCGATGATTCAGCACGCAGGCTTCTGCCTTGAAACCCAGGTTTATCCCGATGCCCCCAACCACGACAACTTCCCGCAGTGCACCTATCAGGCAGGCGAAGAATACAAAGCAAAAACAATATATAAATTCGGCATAAAGGATTGATTTCTGTTGACTAAAAAAGAAATTGCGGAGTTTGCCGTTGAGCAGTTAAAAGCTGACTATCCCGATGCAATCTGCTCTCTTGATGCAAACGACCCGTTACAGCTTATAATCGCAACCAGACTCTCAGCACAGTGTACAGATGCAAGAGTCAATCTCGTCACACCCGGGCTTTTTGCAAAATATCCTACAATCGATGACTATGCCTCAGCAAATATCGAGGACGTCGAAGCGATTGTACGCCCCTGCGGCTTTTACCATATGAAAGCACGTGATATAATCGGTATGGCACAGATGATACGCGACGAATACGGCTGCACTGTGCCAGATACTATTGACGAGCTTGTAAAGCTGCCCGGTGTCGGCAGAAAAACAGCAAACCTTATCGTAGGCGACGTTTATGGCAAGCCTGCAGTTGTTGCTGACACGCATCTGATACGAATTTCAAACCGCCTCGGTCTTGTAAATACCAAAGACCCGTACAAGGTTGAAATGGAATTAAAAAAGCTTTTACCTCCCGATGAGAGCAACGATTTCTGCCACCGCTGCGTACTTCACGGCAGAGCTGTATGCGACGCCCGCAAACCCAAATGCGAAATCTGCAACCTAAAAAAAGTCTGCAAAACAGCAAATGAATAATAAAAAACCTCACTGCTTAACACAGTGAGGTTTTTATTTATTTACTGAATTTCAAACTCAACGTTCTGTGCGTGGCAGCAAGCGACAAGGTCGCCCATTGTTGCATCGAACATACCCTTGTACTTCTCAGGTGTGACAATCTTCATTGTCTCGATGTCTGCCTTCATAGAAATGTTGTTTTCGCTCTTATACTTTCTTACTTCGGATACGCAGTCCTTAACAAGCTCACCGAATTCAAGGCTCTCAGCATCATCCTCGCCGTCAACCTTCCAGAAGTTCATATGCAGGCAGTCAATGCCTTCCTTAGCCTTGAAAGCATCCTGATAAATAAACTCTGTCATATGAGGTACGAAGATGCCGTACATCTTGAGGATGTTGAGCAGGCAGTAGTAGATAGCAGCCTGACCGCTTCTGCGTGCCTCGTAGCCGTGTACCTCGGGCTGGTAGAGTCTTTCCTTGCTGATTTCTACGTAGTAATCGCAGAAATCCTTCCAGAAGAAGTCGTCAATCTCGTGTCTTGCAGAGCCGATTTCGTACTCGTCAAGAAGCTTGATGCAGCGGCGCATTGTCTGCTTGCAACGCTCAACAATCCACTTATCAACAGGCAGAAGCTCTGCAGGAGCATCCTCCTTATTGAAGTCCTCAAGGTGAGTGAGTGTGAACTTGGAAGCGTTCCAGAGCTTTGTAAGGAAACGGTTTGCAATCTTGAGCTCATCGTCAGAGAAGTAAGTATCTGTGCCGAGCTTTGTGTTTGCAGCCCAGTAACGGATGCAGTCTGCACC
>JAZSEX010000015.1:0-1699 GCA_045531935.1 Acutalibacteraceae bacterium
GCAGGTGTTACGGCAGACAAAATCAAATCGCTTGACGATATCAAGTATATCCCGCCCACAACAAAAGCAGATCTTCGCGACAACTATCCCTTCGGTCTTTTCGCAAAGCCGATGAAGGAAATTGTAAGACTTCACGCTTCCTCAGGCACTACAGGTAAGCCCACAGTTGTCGGCTACACAAAGCACGACCTTGACCTGTGGTCAGACTGTATGGCAAGACTTTGTACTGCCGCAGGCGCTACAAGCGACGATATCGTACAGATATCCTTCGGCTACGGTATGTTCACCGGTGCTCTCGGTCTGCACTACGGCCTTGAGAAAATCGGTGCAACCGTTATCCCGAATTCAAGCGGTAACACTGAGAAAGCTCTTATGTATATGAGAGACTTCGGTACAACCGTACTTGTCGCAACTCCTTCTTACGCACTGTATATGTGTGAAACAGCAAAGAGCCTCGAATACCCGATGAGCGACTATAAGCTCCGTCTCGGTCTGCTCGGCTCCGAGGGTTGCACACCCGAGATGCGTACCCAGATTGAAAACGGCTGGGGTCTTTTCGCAACTGATAACTACGGTATGAGTGAGCTTATCGGCCCCGGTGTATCCGGTGAATGTCAGGAGCGTTGCGGTCTTCACTTCAATGAGGACTACTTCCTGCCCGAAATTGTCGACCCCGAAACACTCGAAGCAAGACCCGAAGGCGAATACGGTGAGCTTCTTGTTACAACGCTTACAAAAGAGGGTATTCCCCTTCTCAGATACAGAACAAGAGATATCACAAAGCTCAACTACGAGCCTTGTAAATGCGGCAGAACACACGCACGAATGGAAAAAGTACAGGGCAGAAGCGACGATATGCTCAAAATCCGCGGCGTAAACATCTTCCCGTCACAGATTGAAAGCGTACTTATCGGTATGGATCAGGTAAGCCCGCACTATCAGCTTGTCGTACGCAGAGAGGGCTTTGCAGATACACTTGAAGTTCAGGTTGAGCTTGTCGACAGCAGTCTGCTTGACAGCTACGGCAAGATTCAGGAGCTTCAGAAGAATATTGCAAAACGCATCCAGACAGTGCTCGGTATCCAGTGTAAGATAAGCATTGTCGAGCACGGCACAATAGAGCGTTTTGTCGGCAAGGCAAAACGAGTAGTAGACCTCAGAAAAGAAAACAAGTAAGGAGAAAGAAACAATGGCTAAAGAGCTCAGAATAGGTAATGACGCCGTTGCACGCGGCCTTTACGAAGGCGGTGTACGTGTAGTTTCAAGCTACCCCGGCACACCCAGTACAGAAATCACAGAGTTTATTTCTACATACGATGACGTATACTCAGAGTGGGCACCCAACGAGAAGGTTGCCGCCGAGGTTGCACTCGGTGCGGCAATCGCAGGTGCAAGAGCATTCTGCGGTATGAAGCACGTCGGTCTCAACGTTGCATCCGAGCCCGTTTTCACAGGCTCATACACAGGTGTCAATGCAGGTTGGGTTATCGCAGTTGCAGATGACCCCGGTATGCACTCCTCTCAGAATGAGCAGGATTCACGTCACTATGCAAAGGCAGCAAAGGTTATGATGCTTGAGCCTTCAGACTCGGCAGAGTGCCTTGAATTTGCAAAGAAGGGCTTTGAGCTTTCAGAGAAGTTTGACTGCCCCGTTATCCTCCGCCTTACAACAAGAGTTGCTCACTCACGCAGCCTTGTA
>JAZSEX010000046.1:0-10341 GCA_045531935.1 Acutalibacteraceae bacterium
TGTCTTCCTAAGACCGCTTGGCCTCCGACTTGCTTCTTCTTCACAGACCTGATGCACTTATGGAGCCTGAAGAGGTTGCAAAGGCATTTGATGAACTTAAAACATCCGGAAAAGTGCGACATTTCGGCGTTTCTAACCAGAATCCATATCAGATCCAGTTGCTTAAATCTGCACTTGATATGCCGCTTTGTGTAAATCAGCTTCAGTTTTCTGTAATGCACGCACCGATGATTCAGTCGGGTATAAATGTTAATATGTACAATGATTCTGCTGTTAACCGTGACGGCGGCGTTCTGGATTATTGCAGACTCAATAAAATAACAATCCAGCCCTGGTCACCTATGCAGTACGGGTTCTTTGAAGGATGTTTTATTGATAATGAAAAATTCCCTGAGCTTAATAAAACTCTTGAAAGCATCGGCGAAAAATACGGTGTAACAAAAACTACCGTTGCCTTTGCATGGATTTTACGTCATCCTGCAAAAATGCAACCTGTAACCGGTACAACGAATCTCACACGCCTTACAGATTGCATTAAGGCAAGTGAAATAAATCTTACACGTGAAGAATGGTATGATATTTACCGTGCAGCAGGTAATGTTCTTCCTTAAGGGTGATAAAAATGATTATTCTTATTACAGGTGCTTCACATACAGGTAAAACATATCTTGCTCAGAAAATGCTTGAAAAATATAAATATCCGTAATTATCAATCGATCATCTTAAAATGGGTCTTATCAGAAGCGGCAACACAGAGCTGACACCTTTATGTGATGATAAGGTGCTTACTGAATACCTGTGGCCTATTGTTCATGAAATAATTAAAACCGCTATTGAAAACGAACAGAATCTTATTGTTGAAGGCTGTTATATTCCTTCTAACTGGCAAAAGAATTTTGAGAGTAAATATCTGAAAAATATTGTTTGTTACTGTTTGGTTATGAGCGAAAATTATATCAGAAATCACTTTGATGATATATCAAATTATGCGAATGTAATTGAAAAAAGACTTGAAGATGATTTTACTTTAGAGAGTTTAATTGAAGACAATATGTACTATTATTCTTTTGCTGAAAAATCAGATGTGAATCTTGTGCTTATTGATGATGAATATAATATTGAAGGTTTGTTGTTATGAATATAAAATTGTTTTATTCTGCAATTATTAAGTTTATTTTCGGTGTGTTGCTTGTAGCTTTACTTGTTTTTTTACCTGCCGGTACGCTGAATTTTCTAAACGGTTGGATTTTTATGAGTGTATTATTTATCCCCATGCTTTCAGCAGGAATTATAATGATGATTAAAAATCCTGATCTGCTTGAACGGCGGCTTAATGCAAAGGAGAAAAGGACAGAACAGAATCTTGTTGTAAAGCTTTCCGGCTTAATGTTTTTTGTCGGTTTTGTTATTGCAGGACTGGATTTTCGATTTAAGTGGTTTCAGATTCCTAAATCCATTGTTATAATTTCGACAGTTATTTTTCTTGTCGGATATGCTCTTTATGCCGAGGTTTTACGTGAGAATACATATCTGTCACGCACGATTGAAGTACAGAAAAATCAGAAAGTAATCGATACCGGGCTTTACGGAATAATAAGACATCCGATGTACAGTGCGACAATTCTTTTATTTCTGGCTATGCCTCTTGTGCTTGGTTCACTGATTTCTTTTGCAGTTTTTCTCATATATCCGGTGTTGATTGTTTTACGAATTAAGGATGAAGAAAAAATGCTTGAAACAGAGCTGGAAGGGTATATAGAGTATAAGAAAAAGGTTAAATACAGATTGATACCGTTTATTTGGTAATTATTAAATTTGGATGTTTACAAATTATTCATAATACTTGACTAATTGTTAACAAAGTGTTAATGTAATTATCAGGAGGGGATAATTATGGAAAAAAAGCGTGAATTTACTCATCCGAATAAAATAGGATTTAAAGACGGACTGGGTTATGCGTTCGGTGACGCTGCTAATCTGTTCGTGCTTACTTACGTTTCGTCATATCTTAAAGTATTCTATACCGATGTGCTTAAGGTTGCCGAAAATAAAATTATGACTCTGTTGTTAATTTCAAGGCTTTGGGATGCTGTAAATGACCCTATGTGGGGTGCAATAGTAGCAAAAAAGAAGCCTGGTAAACAAGGTAAGTTCAGACCGTACCTTAAATGGTGTGCAATACCGCTGGGTATTTCATCAATTCTTTGTTTTGTTAATTTCAGAGACTTTACTCAGAGCGAAAGTATGGTTACGGCACTTATGTACATATCGTATATAGCTTTCGGTATGCTATATACTGCTATGAATATTCCTTACGGCTCGTTGGCTTCGGTTATTACCGATGACCCTGACGGTCGAACATTACTGTCTACTTTTCGCTCTGTAGGTGCAGGTCTTGGCGGTGCAATACCTCTTCTCATCGGTCCGATGATTATTTATACAGTTACGGGTACAAACAGCGAGGGTAACGCCGTAAAAGCAGCAGATGCCGACGGTATGATGAATTTCGGTCTTATCATGGGTCTTCTTTCAATTATTTTCTATTTCTTCTGCTACGGCACAACTAAAGAAAGAGTGGCTTCAGAGGAAGAACCTAAGGTTGACATTAAAAAGACTTACCTTGGAATGCTTAAAAGTAAACCTTTTGTTGTAGCTGCTGTTTCGGGTATACTTATAAGCGGTCAGCTTCAGTTCGGTTCATTAAATCAGTACTTATATAAAAATTACTTTGAAAATACTGATTTGTCTATCATTGGTACGGTTGCAAATTATCTTCCTATGGCAATAATGATTCTGTTTATGCCGAAGCTTGTTAAAAAGTACGGCAAACAGGAACTTTGTTCTGTCGGAACATTCTTTGCAGCACTTGCGTCAATACTTATGTTTTTTATTGTTCCGCATTGCGACAGGCTTACAACCGGTCCGGTTGTGTTTATGGTATTTATGTTCATTACTGGATTCGGATATTCGTTTGTAAGCATTACCAACTGGGCGATTATTACTGATGTTATCGACTATCAGGAATATAAAACAGGAATCCGCAGTGAGAGTGCAATTTACGCTGTTTATACTTTCTGCCGCAAGCTCGGACAGACACTTGCAGATGTCGGAGGAATGAAGCTTCTCGGTGCTGTTGCGGGATACAATGGTGCAGTTCACGGTGCAGCGGGATATGTTGACGGTGTTGGAGAGGGTATACTCTTTGTGTGTACAATAATACCTGCAATAGTATATACACTCGTATTCATTCTATTTAAAGTTTATCCGCTTAAGAAAGATAAGCTTGAAGTAATGTATGATGATTTAAGAAAATCGCGTGAGGTTACTGCAAGTTAAAAAATATTAAGGCTATGCAGTTTATTTTCTGCATAGCCTTTAATTTATTTTGCAAGTGATTTTTCGCTTAAAGGATCGAGATAAGAGTTGTTGCCGAATCCTCTTTGTTTGAATGTGTTTTCAGCCGGCTGGTGTATCATTATGCATGTTTCTGTTCCGCCTGCTATCTTGATAATGAGACGGGTAATCGGGGGATAAATGAATGGCATAATGAAAGTGTTACCTGCTGTATTCCAGATTGAGCATGCAAAAAATACACAGTTAATAAACGGGTTCCATTGATTTGAAGTCAGAAGTTTTTTGTTTACTTTTTCAAGCTCGGATACCGTAAGGTCATCAGAAAGTGAAATACAGCTTTCATCACAGTATTTGTCATTACGGTAGGTTTCCATATTATAGTAAATACCGAATCCGTCTGAACGTGTGAAGCCGAATGTAGCCATTGATATACCGTCGTCGGGAGCAACTTCGAGTAAGCCAACGGTTATCGGTTCATCAGTTGTATTATGGATATAAACCCACAGATGTCCTGTAGTTGTAATACCGCTCCATCTTGAGCAAAGATAAATTTTACCGATTACGTCATCGTCAGCTTTTTCGGAAGGCTCTGATGTTTCAGGTTCGGTTACAGTAATATCCGGATAATTATCAGTGCTTTCCTCTGTTGTTATTTCTTCGGTGGATGTTTCCGAGATTTCTTCAGCAAAAACTACGGTAAATCCGCTAAGAAAAAGTGAAAACGATAGTAAAATTGAAATAATTGATCTGTTAATCTTTTTCATGGTAATATCTCGTAGTGTTATTCTGTAATTTCAATCATCTGATGAATATCAACTTTCGGTACGGTGAATTCTGCGTATCCATCAGAATAAGTGAATTCAATTTCAGTGCCATCAGGTACAGTAGAAATTTTTGAGGGCTGACTCTGATACTTTACGGAGCATTTAACATTGAAAAGTGGAACGGTATCTTCAATTACTTCAGTGCTTTTTCCGCGTACGGTTGTGTGAGCAAAAAGAAGATGAAGAATATTTCTCTTGTCTTTATTTTGCCTTGTGTACGTTACGACAGCTTTGTCAGGAATATCAACTTTTACGGTTAAATCATCACCAAGCATTCTGCTTACAATTTCACTGAAAAGCTCTTTGAAGCAGATATGTCCGTGTTCGGCATAGGCAGAGAATATATCCCATCCTATATAAGCGACGTTTCCGTTAATAATCGCACCTGAAAAGCTCTTTTCGGGGTTGTTAGGTGTGTGTGCGTGTGAGCAGAAATGCTCCAATGTGCGGTTGAAGTAGGGGTTTTGCATAAGTGCTACTGATTCACAATCTTGTGAATCAAAATTATAAAAATTGCAACGCATTACGTATTCGGTAACACCGTTTGCAGTATCATAGCAAGGGATAAGATATGTAGGATAAAATTCATTTTCGCCCTTGTATTCAGCACCGATATCAATAATAAACTTGTTGTCTTTAATCAATGATTTTGCACTTGCAATTATTTTACCGCCGTTTGTAATGTAATTTTTGATTTTCTCTATTGTTTTGTCTGAAGTAATTTCAACATCGGGTAAAATAAGAAGTTTGTATGATGAAAAATCCATTGATTCATCAATGAAATTATAAAGCAGATTTTCTTCAAGCAGCATTCTGTTTGCGCCGGTGTCTGCTTTAACATCACGATTACCGGTGACAGCTTCGGCACTGAGTACAGCTATATCTGCAACATTTACGGCACCGTTAATCCAAGGCTCTTTTTGCTCGATAAGTGAATATGCTTTGCCGATAAGACCGTAGGTTGCCATATTCATTTCGCTCAACGGGTGCATCTGATCTCCGATTGAGCAGCCTGCACCGTTGGCGATGCTGAGTGAGGTTTCGTAAATAAGCGCATTGGGATGCTTGAATCCGCCGAATTCGCCCCAACTGTGGTGAAATTTACCTGTCATACCAAGGTATTCTTTGTTGCCGAGTGTACGGACATATGCGGCTGAAAGCGGGAAGTGATCGTAACCCCAACCGCCCGTAGGAAGGCTTTCGAGTTCAAGGTGAGTATTGGCATCAATAAAACCGTAATCGCCCTTCGGGATATGTCCGCTGTTGTGGAAAATAGTCGCTGTATTACTGTGCTTTCTGACAGCGGCATTAGTTGCTTTAATATATTTATCAAGCGTCATACGGGCAAATTTGAGCCTGTCAGCTTCGTCATCAATTTCAAGATTGAGATTTTTCATATCGGCCCGGCATTTTTCACAGTAACAAACCCTCAAAGCGATAATATCAAGGAATATTCCGCAAGGATTATATTTAACCATAACCTCTTCAATCTGTGCACAAAGTGCATCAAGATAGCCTGTATTGAAGCAAAGCGTGTGAAAGTGGACCTCATTTTCGTATTCATCGGTATCAGCTTTGTCGGGTGAACGCTTGAATCTCCACTCGGGGTGCCTTATAAAGTCTTTTTCATCATAACCTGCCGAGATATATACCGGTGCATTTACGCCGATTTCTTTGCATGCTTCAAGCTGTGCACCGAGCAGGTCAAAATTAAGTTGAGGATGCATTTCGTTTGCTTCGGTAGGGTGATATGACCAGCCGTGATGACATTTTGAAAAAACAGTTATAGAGTCAACATGGCCTGCTTTTAATGCAGCCTGAAACTGCTCTTTTGAAAAATTACTGCCTACCGGCACAAATTCGCTTGTATGAAAATCAAGGTGTACCTGTCTTTTTCTCATATAAATTTCCTCCGAAAGAAATATTTATAAATATTTTAACACGGTAGAATAACCGTGACAAGTATGAATTCTTGATTTGTGTTGATTTTTAACTACCATATATGTTATTATTGCTGTGGTGATTAAAATGAAACATAGACCTATGGATAATAAAACTCTTAAATATTTTGCGCGTATGGCTGCTGAGGCTTACGTTAATGACCCCGTACATGCTTATGTTACCAAAAGTGAAAAATTCAGAAAAAAGTTCGTTTATCATTTTATGATTGAGCGTCTTGCAACCTCTAACCGTGAAGATATTATTTATATTGATGAGGAAAAACGCGGTATATGTGTATGGCGCGAGGCTCATAACGAATATGATGTGCTTGATTTTTTAATGTATCCAAACTGGTTTTTTCTTTGGCTATATTGGCCGAAAACCCTGAAAACACTTATGGTGTATTCTCATCTTGATGTAAAGGTTTTTCCGGAAAATACTTATATTATTTCACCTGTGTTTGTTGCACCTGAGCATCAAGGAAAGGGTATAGCAACAAAACTCATTAAGCAGGGTATCGAAGAGCTTACAGAAAAAGGTTACAAGCTCGGTCTTGAGGCGCAGGATAAAGATAATGTAAAATTTTACGAGAAACTAGGTTTCAAGGTAATAAAACACAATTACTGGAAAAAAGAGGGTATAGATAATTACTATATGATGTATGACCCGTCATAAATAACGAAAAGCTTACACACCAAACGATGTGTAAGCTTTTTTGTATCCGTTGATTAATCGCCGAGGAGGCCATAGTATCTGCCCATCCAATAAGGAAGGAGATAGATATAGGGCATCATTGCGCACATACCTTTTGCATTGGTTGAGGGCAGTGTAAGAGTGCGGTTGACATTTTTTGTGTTTATGTCAATGAACTCTTCCGCACCGGAGTCACACACAAACTGATTACCGTCGTAATGTACAAGGACTCTTGCAGAATACTCTAAAGGATATTTGAGCTGTGCGGGTATTCCCATAGCTTCCTGCTCGGTATCCCATACAATGTCTTTTCTGTGGCTGTTGAAAACTGGCCATCTGATGAGATCAAGAGTCATTTCAGAGAGTGACTTTGCGGCATTTTCAATATCACAGCTGTTGTCGGTAAGAGCACCGTATACAATGTTGAAGAAAGGTGAACGTTCTGTACGTTCATATTCCCAGTGGTGAGTAAGGCCCATCTTGAAAATCTCGTTGTGTGCACTGTTTTCTGTGTATACAATAAGCGGATAGATGTTAGTAAAGTCGAGCTGATCGTCGATATGTGCAACATGGCCGTCTTCACACTTGTACTGCATACAGTTCATTGCGTAGTGATGCTTTTTGATAAGCATATCGTATACGTCGTTGTACTTTTTATCACCTGTTACGTGATAAGTAGTCTTGAGGAAAGAGAGAATTTCAAGAGAGTTTGTACCTCTTTCAAAATACCATCTGTCGTCATTATTGAGAAGATCAGGCTCCCAGTTTGCCCAGGTTGTAGGAACACCGTCGACATCGGTAAGGTGGAAGTTGTTATCGATGATATGGTCGGTGATTGTTTTTACAACATCAGCAATAAGCTTTTTCTCTTCATCGTCAGCGACAAGGTCGAAGTAAATTCCATATGCGAAATAGTGACCGGTCATTTCATCACTTGATGTTTCACCGAGCCATTCGCAATCGGGGTTATCCTCGCAGATATGCCACTCTTCTCTGTTGCCTGTTTTGAAATTCTCTTCGTGAGAATATCTTGTAGCTCTTGCGGTAAAGCCGGGCTTTCCGGTAACCTGTGTAAGCTTAATCATTGCATTTACTGCTCTTCTTGCGTTTTCTTTAGCTTCTTCGCTTCCCGTAACACTGTAGCGGAAGCACTGGCTTGCACAATAAAGACCCGTAAAAAGACCGTCATTATCTGAGTTGGGAAGCCATCCTGAATCAAGGTCACCATACTTACGAAGCTCTCGTGAAACCTGATAACCATCGTTTCTTGTGAAGTATTTTACAGCCATTTCATCGTAATGAGCTGCTTTTTCCTCAAGGGTCATATACCTGGATGTGATAATGCTGATACCTCTGGGGGTAACAGCGGCTATTGTACCGTTGTCAGATACGGTGATTTTTGTAACTGTCGGGTGAATAAGCCATACACCGTAAGAGAAATAAGAAATCTTACCTTCGACAAGAGTGATAATACCTGTGTTTGTAGCAAAATATTTCTTGCCGTCAGCCGCAAAGAACATATCGTTGAAAGAGCCGTCGGGTACTGAATAGAAGTCATTTCCGTTAAACCAATAGTTTCTGCCGTCATAGATATTCAGACCGTTATCACTGCCGACCCAGAGATGGCCGAGTGCGTCAAGAGCAATACAGTTAATTTTATTGCTGAGTACGCCTGACATACCCGGAGTCATTTCTGCCCAGTGGCGGCGCTTACCCTTCATAGAAAGGAGACCCTCTTCAGAACAACCTATGTATACAGTTTCACTATATTTGGATTTATTATCAAGAGCTGCAAGGCATACAGTATTGTCGGGTATATCGATTATCGCTGTGAAATCTTTATCATTTTTAAGATAAAGACTTGTTTCGGTTACAAGCCAAAACGAACCGTCAAGACCGATAGATATATCGATAACGGGTGCATTAAAATCTGCAATCTTCTTGAGTTTGCCGTTTATTATTTCTGCAAGTGAATTGTTAACAGCAGCATAGAGCGTACCGCCTTTGGAGAAAAGCTTGCTTACTTTAGCGGAAATCTTTTTTAATTGGCCGTCTTTATATTCGATAAGACATTCGGGTTGAGCGATATAAAGTGTTTCACCATAGAATGCAACTGACAGTACGTTTTCAATATCAACACCGCAGTCTGCAGTAAGAAATTTTTTGTCGTACTGTTTGAATTCTCCGAATTTAAGTGTGTTTTTTTTCATATTTATTCTCCTGAAATATATTTTTTGAAATTATACTTTATTTATATAGAGTGTGTCAACCGATTTTAAATATCCGCATCAGTTATACGTTCAATTTCAATCGACTCAGTATAGATGTTTTTCGGATCATTTTCATCAAGAACTATAATTCTGCCGCCACGCTCTTTGCCGTAGGTAAAATAGCCTGCACCGAGAGTCTGATAAATATCGATACCGTCAATATTTATGTGAAAATCGTTGATGTGATCGTGACCGAAAAATGCGGCGATTATATCACCTGTCTTTTTCCAGCTTTCAAACTGATTTCTGTGATTATATTCCATATGAGGTGGACAGGGGACCTCCCTGATTCTGCCGTTAAGTATTTTGTGACCAAATTTATAGTAGTTTCCGTCACGTTCAAACGTATATTCATCTTTTTCCGTAACCTCTGCAAAACCGTCGAGTTCTTGCTGTACAGGTAAGTGCTGAAAAAGAATTGCAGGCAAGGGATTACCGTTGTTTGCAGACTTAAGTTCAGCAGCCTTGGATTCGTACCATTCTATCTGATCATCGTGAACACAGTCATAACAAAGTCCGCCTTCCGGTTTTGCCTGATAATCGTTTGAATCTATAAGCCATATTGCAAATGCATCTTTATTTTCGTCGCTGCTCTTGACTGTTACACAGCAGTTGCCACATCCGTATACGTTAGCATCGTTAAGATTAGAACGGCAATTCTGATATTCCATATATTGAATCATCTGAAATTCGGTATGGAATCCTGCTTCACCGTCGTGGTTTCCGAAAACAACGCAAAGCGGTATATTTCTTTTTCTTATTGGTGCAGTGATTTTTTCTATTGTGCTCTTTATTAGATCATAGGTAAATTCTTCCCAGTAACCGCTTATGTTATCTCCACCGAAAACAACAAGATCTGGATTAGTACGCTCGATTAGTTTTTCAATTACGTTAAGAGTTTCGATATCACAGCTTTCAGGAACTTCTCTGTTTTCATCGTCGTCCATTTCCGGCTCAACATCGTGTAAATCAGTTATATGTAAAATCCTGAATTTTCCGTCTTTTCCGAATTTAAGCGGTTCATATTTCTTACGTTTGAATTTGCCTGAATCCCACTTGTGAGGAATTCCCATTGCACATAAAAAGGGGAGTGTAATACCAAGCAAAAAGCACTTTAAAATCTTATTCATATTATGCCTCGTAAAATTTTAGAATTAAAACTTTCTATAAGTATATCACAATATTATATTGTAAGTAAATATTGAAATATAATTAGGTTGACTTTTTAATTAGGTTTTTATAAAATTATAATTATCAAT
>JAZSEX010000051.1:0-51656 GCA_045531935.1 Acutalibacteraceae bacterium
CGGCAACGTTTTTCTTCCGTTTTCGCTTCTGATGATGATAATGAATTTGTCAAGATTTACTTATCCGAAATGGATTCCGAAAGTTCTTGCTATAGTAAACACGGTTATGTTTTTGATTGCCGCAAGCGGAGGCTTTCTGCCAATATATTATAAAGATGTGTCACTTGGATTTGTCGACGGCTATCCCGTGCTGATTAAAGAATACGGTCCGCTTCATCCTGTTTATAAGGTTTTCCTTTTTGCATATTTCGTTGCAATGGTTGCCGTAATTGCTCATACCGCAGTGAGAAAAACCGTTGTTTCAAGCAAGCATACCGTATTTCTTGCCCTTGTTGTAATCGGAAACATCGCAATATGGCTTGTTGAAAATATGATTCATTCAAACTTTGAGTTCCTTTCGATTTCATATATCGTAACCGAAGGAATGATACTTTTACTCTATTCGATTTTGCAGGATTACGGAATAACCGATACGCCGAAGGAAGTTGTTACGGTAACCGAACAGCACGCAGAAACGGTTGAAACAATCAAAGCATTCACAGGCGAACAGATTGAAAGCATTATGAAAAGCTGGGGTGCGATAGATACTCTTTCTCAAAGAGAAAAAGAGGTGCTGCGCTTCCTGCTCGAAAACAAAAAACGCAAGGTTATTGCAGAAACGCTGTTCGTAACCGAAAGCACAATCAAAAAACATACGGCAGCAATATACCGCAAGCTCGAAACCGCAAACAGAGCAGTGCTTTTTGAAAAAGCAAAAGAATATATAAAATAAAGCTGTTGCACCTGATGTGTGACAGCGTTGTTGCAAATAACAGCGACAGCCCGCAGGCAACAAAACCTGCGGGCTGCAATCATATACAATGAATATCTGTCGCATTATAGCGAATATGAAAAAGAATGAATTTTCTTGTGAGAATTATATTCTGCAGGAAATCCTGCGCCAAAAAGACAGCGTTGTTTTTCTAACAATTTTCTAACAAACGGACGGAAAATGGGTTTTTGTGTGAATCACGGTGTATCAACACTTGCAGAAATTGACCTTTTGGTTACTAAAACAGAACTTTTGTCAGAAAATTCTGCAAGTTACCACGAAATGGAATGTCATTCCGCTATACGAGTGTCCCTACGAACCCTGAGAGGGTCAAAGCGTTAAGAAAACAGTTCAGTGAACTGTTTTTAGCTTTGAGCGGCGAGCATTTATGCGAGCCATCAGCCTGCGAAGCAGGCGGTCGGTCCCTTCCGGCGAGCCAAGCCGCAATCCTTTGGATATCCGCTCCCAAACACCGCTTTTCTAACAAAATTATAACAAGATATGCCCAGGATTAAGCTTCACAACGTTTTTTTGAAGTCTGAAAAAGTGCATAAAACAATACAATCAAATCCACTAAAAAGCTCTCAAAAAAAATCAGCATTAATCAACAAAACGAGTTATCAAACAAAAAACGTTGCACCGCGAAGTGCAACGTTTTACCATTTTTATTAATAATTAAATGCTGATAATTCCGAAAGCTCCGAGTATAGACGATGCGAGAATAATAAGAATACATACAGGAGCAACGTACTTAATTACAACAACAAAGAGCTTTTTCATTTTAAACTTAACGTTTCCATGCTCAACCTCTTCAATTACCGCCTTAGGCTTGATAACATATCCGATAAAGATGCAGGTAATGAGTGCAACGATCGGCATAATAACGCTGTTACTGATAAAGTCAAAGAAATCAAGGAACTGCATTCCGATAACCTTAACCTCTGCCCATATACCGTAGCCGAGTGTTGAAACAAGGCCGAGAGCAACGCTGATTGCAAGAACTGCGATGCATGCAGGGATTCTCTTAATCTTGAACTTATCGATGAAAATGGAAACGATTGTTTCCATAAGTGAAATTGAAGATGTGAGAGCTGCAAGAAGAACAAGCACAAAGAAAACAATGCCGATAATGTTGCCGCCGGGCATACTGTTGAACACCTTAGGAAGTGTAACGAACATAAGGCCGGGACCCTGACCGAGAGCTGATTCATCTCCGCCTGAGAATGAGAAAACAGCAGGGATAATCATAAGACCTGCAAAGAATGCGATACCTGTGTCAAAAAGGCTTATCTGTCTTGTTGAGCTTTCAATACTTACTTCCTTCTTCATATATGAGCCGTATGTGATCATAATACCCATCGCATGCGACATTGAATAGAACAACTGACCCATAGCAGCAATAACTGTTGTCATCGAGAATTTTGAGAAATCAGGCTTGATGTAATAAATAACACCGTCAAGTGCGTTTGGAAGGCAAGCGGAATAAACAGCAATACCGATTGAAAGCACAACGAGCACGGGCATCATAACCTTACTCATTTTCTCAATACCTTTTTCAACGCCGAAGAGAACAACGAGTGCTGTAAGTCCGAGGAAGATTGCAAAATAGAGAATCGGTTCACTCGTTGAAGAGATAAAGTTTCCGAAATATGAATCCTGTGCCGCCTGTGATATGTTTCCGCTGCAGAAGGATACAAGATATTTTGTTACCCAACCGCCGATAACCGAATAATACGGCAGGATGATAACGGGAACGATTGATGCAAGATAGCCGAGGAATGAAAATCTTTTATCAAGCTTTGAGAAAGCAGAGATTGCGCTGAGCTGTGTTTTACGGCCGAGAGAAATTTCAGCCACCATAAGAGTAAAACCGAATGTAACGGCAAGAACAATGTAAGTAAGGAGGAACATTCCACCTCCGTACTTTGCCGCAAGATAAGGAAAACGCCAGATATTGCCGAGGCCGACAGCTGAGCCTGCCGCCGCAAGAACAAATCCGAGTTTACCTGTGAAACCGCTTCTTTTTTGTTCCATAATAAAACTCCTTTTCAGAATATTGTTTTCATTTTTGGGATATCCCGGATATTATCGCATATTTCCGACAAAAAAGCAATATGTAACTCTCTCCTGTTCTTCAGCCGTGAGCTTTATTTCTTCTGTACCGAAAGTTAATGAGGTTTATAAACAGAGATATTACGGGCATTAAGCCAAGAATCTTAAAGTGCAAAAATCACCCTTATAGTTTTTTCTTTAAACGTATTGATTATAAACATTATTTATAGTAAAATACATCCGTTAAACATTATTATCCAAAGGAGAATATGAAACTATGGAAAACAAGCTTATTGTCGGTAACATCGGTATGATGTTCGGCATGGCACACGTTGAGGGTGCTATGCATTACGGTGCAGAGGTTGCCGCTATCTGCGACCTTAACGAAAAGAACCTTCGTGCTGCCGGTGAAAAATACAACATTCCTGTCGAAAAGCAGTTCACAGATTATCACGACCTTATCAACAACCCCGATATCAACGTAATCTCCGTTGCTATCCCCGACCAGCTTCACAAGAAGGTTGCTCTCGAGTGTCTTGCAGCTGGCAAGCACGTTCTCTGCGAGAAGCCCCTTGCACTTACAAGAGAGGATATCGAAGATATCGTCCGTGCTGCTGAAGCTGCTGACAGCAAGTTTATGGTCGGTCAGATCTGCCGCTTCACACCTTCCTTCGCCAAGGCTAAGGAGATTATCGACAACGGCACACTCGGTGAGGTTTACTTCGTTGAGTCCGAGTATGCACATGACTATATGGATATCGTAAAGCCCGACGAAAACGGTGTAGTGCACTGGAGAGCAGACCCCATCCGTCACGGTGTTGTCGGCGGCGGTTGCCACGCTGTTGACCTTCTCCGCTGGCTTGCAGGCGATCCCATTGAGGTATTCGCATACGGCACAAAGAAGAATCTTCCCGAAGTCAGCTACGACGATGCTACAGTTGCTCTTCTCAAGTTCTCAGACGACTGTATGGGTAAAGTCTTCGTTTCTACAGGCTGTAAGCGTGACTATACAATGCGTACCGTAATCTACGGCACAAAGGGTACAATCATTTGTGACAATACTTCACCCACAATGCAGCTCTTCACAGTTGACGAAACGGGCCACACAATCAAAGAGCCTCAGATTATCGAGCTTGAGGTCAACAACCACAACTACGATAAGGAGTTTGAGGTTTTCGCTGAGGCAATCCTCAACGATACAAAGGTAATTACAGACGCAAGAGAAGGTGCAAAGACTGTTGAGGTCTGTCTTGCAATCGTCAAGTCATCTGAAACAGGCACAATCGTTAAGCCCGACTACAACTTCTGATATTAAACAAAAAGCAGACTTGGATATCCAAGTCTGCTTTTAAAATTTATACATAAAATGCGAACAGGCGAGCCGTTTGGCTCGCCTGTTCGCAAAAGGAAGGAGTAAATGAAAAAGAAACAAAAAGAAGAAATCGTAGTAAAAAATGAATATATAAAAAACAGATGAAATCATAAAAAAGAAAGGAAAAACGGAAAAAACCGTTTGTTTTCTGTGTTTTTATATTACAATATAATTCGTCAAAGTGTGATAATAAATAGTGTCTTTTTTATGAATAAATTGTAAACGATACCTTGCAAAAATATTTCAAAAAAATTTTTACGAAGTTTTTATAATGATTAAAAATTATTTATCACTCTATTTTGTGTTTTCAACTGTCATAAAATACTACTAATCGACACTATTGACTTTTTACACAAGGTTTTGTGTAAAAATCGCCTGTCTTTTGTACTTTGAAAAGCCTTGACACCGTAGACTTTTTTTAGTATAATACCTGCTTGTAAAGAACAAATGCTTTACACAAATGAGTTAGGAGGAGATCCTTTTGGCTAAAAATCTCGGCGTCACTGTTTTGCTGGATTTCTACGGCGAAATGCTGACCGAAAAGCAACGCAGCTTCTTGGATTATTACTATAACGATGACCTTTCTCTCTCTGAAATCGCAGAGAACGAAGGCATCACAAGGCAGGGTGTGCGCGACGCTATCAAGCGTGCGGAGGCTCAGCTTTTCGATATGGAAAATAAGCTCGGACTCGTTGCTCGTTTCGAAGAGCAGAAGAAGGGTCTCAACGAAATAGTTGATTGCGCAAACTTAATATATGAGCAGAATATGCGTTTCGGTCTTTCAAGAGAAATCAACGAAGCATCCGTTCGCATACGTGCAATTGTTTCAACACTTGTAGAAGCATAAATTTCACTACATAAACCACAGTAAAGGAAGTGTATTTTCTTGGCATTCGAAGGACTTTCCGACAGACTTGAATCCGCGTTTCAACGCCTTAAAAGCAAGGGCAGCCTTACCGAGCACGATGTCCGCGAGGCAATGCGTGAGGTACGTCTTGCACTTCTTGAGGCTGACGTTAACTTCAAGGTCGCCAAGGATTTCACAAACACTGTAACCGAGCGTGCTATCGGTGCCCAGGTTATGGAGAGTCTTACCCCCTCACAGATGGTTATCAAGATCGTCAACGAGGAGCTTACGGCTCTTATGGGCGGCACCCAGTCTTACCTTACAAGAGCTCCGCATCCGCCAACAATAGTTATGATGTGCGGTCTTCAGGGTTCAGGTAAAACAACGCACAGTGCAAAAATTGCACTCTCCCTCAAGAAGAAAGGTCACCGTCCCCTTCTTGTTGCCTGTGATATCTACCGTCCCGCTGCTATCAAGCAGTTACAGGTTGTCGGTGAACAGGCAGGTGTACCCGTATTTGAAATGGGTCAGACAAACCCGGTTACGATTGCTCAGGAAGCAATAAAGCTTGCAAAAGACCAGGGCTACGACTACGTATTCCTTGATACAGCAGGCCGACTTCACATAGACGAAGAGCTTATGGATGAGCTCAAGGCAGTCAAGGGTGCTGTTCACCCGCACGAAATACTGCTTGTTGTTGACTCAATGACAGGTCAGGATGCCGTTACGGTTGCAAACGGATTCAACGATGCACTCGGCATTGACGGTCTTGTTCTTACAAAGCTCGACGGTGACACACGAGGCGGTGCCGCACTTTCAGCAAAAGCTGTTACAGGCAAGCCTATCAAGTTTATCGGTATAGGTGAAAAGCTTGAAGACCTCGATGTTTTCCACCCCGACCGTATGGCTTCCCGAATTCTCGGCATGGGTGATATGCTCTCCCTTATTGAAAAGGCTGAGCAGGCCATTGACGAGAAGAAGGCACGTGAGCTTGAAGAAAAGCTTCGCAAAAACAAATTTGATATGAACGACCTTCTCGACCAGTTTGAACAGGTACAGAAAATGGGATCAATAAAAGATATCCTTGGTATGGTACCCGGTATCAACAAGCAGATCAAGGACGTTGAGGTTGATGAAAGACAGTTTGACCGCATTCGTGCAATCATCCTTTCGATGACACCCGGTGAGCGTGAAAACCCCGACATAATCAACCCGTCACGTAAGCGCCGTATTGCGGCAGGTTGCGGTATGCAGGTTGAGGACGTCAACCGACTTCTTGCTCAGTTCAAGCAGATGCAGAAAATGTTCAAGCAGTTTGGCGGCAAGGGCGGCAAGCGTTTATCCAAATCATTCAAGAAGAAAAAACGCAGATAATTAATTTTCGGATGTAATTACAATTCAAAATTGTTACATTATAAAGCAAAACATTTTTTTGGAGGAAATCAAAAATGGCAGTAAAAATCAGACTTCGCCGTATGGGCGCAAAGAAAGCACCGTTCTACCGTATCGTAGTTGCTGATTCACGTTATCCCCGTGACGGCAGATTCATCGAAGAAATCGGCACATACGACACAACAAAGGACCCCGCAGACATCAAGGTTGATGTTGAAAAGGCTCAGCAGTGGATCAAGAACGGCGCACAGCCCACAGATACAGTTAAGGCTATTCTCAAGAAGTCAGGCGTTATCGGCTGATTTCAAGTCAGATAAAGCAAAATTTACACGGAGGTGCCCGCAATGACAGAGCTTCTCATCGCAATCGCACAGGGTCTTGTAGAAGATCCCTCAGCAGTTACAGTTACTGTTGACGAGCCCAACGAAGAGGGCGTAACGGTTTACCACCTTCACGTCGGCGAGAATGACATGGGCAGAGTAATCGGCAAACAGGGCCGTATCGCCAAGTCTATTCGCACCGTTATGCGTGCTGCTGCGACCCGCAACAACGAAAAAATCGCAGTTGAAATCGAATAATCCGATTTCATATTCCCTTTTATCAATAACTAAACATCATGCTCTATGTTCTTTTTAAGCATTTAAAAAGTCATAGGGCTATTGGTGTTTATAAACGGAGGCAATTATGCTCAAACCCTATCTCGAGCTCGGTCAGATTGTTTCGACCCACGGTATCAAAGGCGAGGTGCGTGTCAACCCCTGGTGTGACAGCCCCGAATTTGCCTGCATATTCAAAACAGTTTACCTTGACGACAAAGGAGAAAAACCCGTCAGGGTTATTGCTTCACGCCCTCACGGCAACATCGCACTGATGAAGCTTGAAGGAATTGACACAGTTGAGCAGGCGGCGGCAATGAGAAACAAGATTCTGTATATGGCACGCAAGGACGTTAACCTTTCAGAAGACAGCTGGTTTATAGCTGACCTCATAGGCTGTAAAGCTGTTGATGCAGACGACGAAAGCAAAATATGGGGTACACTGACAGACGTAAGCCAGACGGGTGCAAACGACGTATGGCATATCACAGACGACGCAGGCAAAGAATATCTGCTGCCTGTTATTCCGCCCGTAGTAATAAAGACGGACGTAGAAAACGAAAAGGTATATATCAGACCGCTCAAGGGGATTTTTGACGATGAGGATTGATATTTTAACTCTATTCCCCGAGATGTGCGAAAGCGTAGTAAGTGAAAGCATACTGGGCAGAGCAAGGGAAAAAGGTCTGGTTGAAATCAACTGCCGCAACATACGCAAATACACGCTGGACAAGCACCGCAGGGTTGATGATTCCCCTTACGGCGGAGGCTCGGGTATGGTTATGCAGGCTCAGCCCGTATACGACTGCTATCAGTCACTTTGCGAGGACCTCGGCAAAAGACCGCATCTGATATATATGTCCCCTCAGGGAAGTGTACTCACGCAGAAAAAAGCGATAGAGCTGCTCGAATATGACAATATTGCTTTGCTTTGCGGACATTACGAAGGAATTGACGAGCGTGTGCTCGAAGAAATAGTTGACGAAGAGATATCGATTGGCGACTACGTACTCACGGGTGGTGAGCTGCCTGCAATAATCGTAGCAGACAGTGTATGCCGTATGTTACCGGGAGTACTCTCAAGTGACGAGAGCTTTATGAATGAAAGCCACTACAACTCTCTTCTTGAGCATCCGCAGTACACACGCCCTGAAGAATGGCACGGCAAAAAAGTGCCCGACGTACTGCTCAGCGGTCACCACGCAAACATTCAGAAATGGCAACGCGAAAAGCAGATTGAGCGTACGTTAGCTAAACGCCCCGATATGTTAGATAAAGCGGAACTGACAAAGAAGGATAAGGAATATTTAAAGAAAATCCGTTAACCTTTCAGCATTATACCTAACCGATATTGTAGGGAACGGTCTTGACCGTTCCGAAAGGTAAAAATATGCAACTACCTAAAAGAAAACTGCCAAGGCTATCGGGATTTGATTATTCAAGTGAGAATTACTATTATGTAACTATATGTACACATAACAGAAAAAACTTATTTGGTACGCCCGATAATCTCACAGTATACGGCAAAATCGCTAAAAAGCATTTACTTGAAATCGAAAGCCATTATGACGGTATATGTATCGATAAATATGTGATTATGCCTAACCACATACACGCAATTATTGTGATAGGATGCGAACCTGATGCGGAACGGTCAAGACCGTTCCCTACGTTGGAAACTATACTCGGGTTGTACAAATCCGGTATCTCACGGGAAATTCACAAAATTTCACCGCAACTGAAAGTGTGGCAAAAATCATATTTTGATAAAATAATCAGAAACAACGATGCTTATCTTGAAGTTTGCCGTTATATTGAAGAAAATCCGATAAAATGGATAATTGGAGAAGAAAACGATTATTAGAGGAAATCTATGCATATAAGAAAATTTCAAATTGAAGACACTACTCAAGTTTGTGAGCTTTTAAATAACGAGCTTGGCAAGCAAATAAGTGTTGATGAGCTTAGCATAACCGTATCAGATATGCTAAAAAGCGATGATTATGCGATTTTCGTTGCTGAACAAAACAAGGAAATTATAGGTTTTATCGGTGTTCATTTCGGTTTAGCATTTGAAATCACGGGTAAGGTTATGCGTATTATTGCACTTGCCGTAAAGGAGCGTTGCCAACACCGAGGTATTGGTACTAAACTTTTGGAAGCGGCTGAAAATTGTGCCATTGAATATAGCGCATCTGTAATAGGAGTAAACAGTGGATTACAGAGAATTATAGCTCATTCTTTTTATGAAAAGCATAAATTCTGCAAAAAAGGATACAGTTTCACAAAAAACATTGAATTAACAGAATGATTGGTTTATGATTATAAAAAACAAATGATGTGAAAGGTGTTAAATTATGTTAGAGTATCTGGGTATTGAAATGCCGATGCTGATGCTTGCTATCTCGGCAGCATTCACATTCGGTGCAGTAATTCTTTCGCTCAAGCTTTTCAAGAGCAAGCTCCCCGTTGATGGCGGACGTGACTTTGCATTCAACGGCAAACTCTCAAAAGGTAAGCAAAGAGGCGCAGGTATAGTATTCATCTGCGTATTCATTATTTCTTCGCTTATTTTTATCAAGCCCTCAATCGAGCTTGGTATGTACTATGCGGTAATATTCCTCGGTATGCTCTCGGGCTATCTTGACGATGCATCAAAGGTGCCGTGGGGAGAATACAAAAAGGGTGCTATCGACCTTGTAATCTGTCTGCTGACATCGGGTGCATTTGTATGGAAGAATCCTGACCTGCTTTCACTCTTCGGTTTTAAGCTTCCGTGGTACGTTTTCCTTATCGGTTCAACAGTATTCCTCTGGATGATGATTAACGCAACAAACTGCTCTGACGGTATAGACGGTTTCTGCGGCTCACTTTCAGTCAACTCAACTATCTTTATTGCGATTGCTTGTGCTGTGCTCGGTATGAGCAGTGAGATTACAAATTTAAGCGTAATAATGATTTTTGCAATCATAGCTTACCTCTGGTACAACGCAGAGCCGAGCACAATGATGATGGGCGACGCAGGTTCACGTGCAATAGGTCTTTTCCTCGGCATACTGATACTTAAGTCGGGCAACGTTCTGCTTGCTATCCCCTTCTGCTTCATTCTTCTGCTTGACGGTCTTATCGGTATATTCAAGGTATCTGTTACAAGATTCCTCAAAATCAAGATTCTCAAGAATATCCGTACACCGCTTCACGACCACTTCAGAAAAAACAAAGGCTGGTCAAACAGCCAGACAATTTACCGCCTCAACATCATTCAGACTCTTATTTCATTCTGCACACTTATGGTGCTGAAAACACTTAAATAAAAGATTTACCGCACAGAGAGATTGTTATCTTTCTGTGCGGTAATTTTTATAAAGAATAATATTAAATACCTATAACTTCTCTGATTTGTTTTGCATCAATATCATTCAGATTGCAGTTTTGCAAAGCTGAAATACAAGCAGCTGCACCTGCAGCTTCACCGATTCCTACACAGATGGGCATAACTCTGAAATTGGAGTGTGCCATATGCGTGCCCGAAATATTTCTGCCGCAAAGCAGAAGATTTTCTTTTGTATCGGGAAGAAGACAGCGGTAAGGAATTGTATAACCGTTTTCCTGCGGAAAATGCTTTTGCACACCCGTTTCATCAAGACCCGAGCCTGCGATGTTATGCACATCGAAATTGAAGTAGGCATCTTTGACTACATAATCGTCAAACACCTTTGCCTCAAGAATATCCTGCTCATTAAGAGTATATTTACCCTTGAAATGTCTTGTTTCACGGATACCCATTAACGAAGCGGAACTGATTATAAAGCAGTTTTCGTATCCCGGTACAAACGCCCTTAAATACTTAACGATATCATCCATCTGTCTGCGGCAGACAAGCGTTGCCTTGGTTAAATCCTCTGCACAAGTGCCGTCGATTCCAACAGCGTTTGTCATATTGCAGGTAACTACTCCGGGCAGTGTGGTTTCATAAGTTAAAATGTGCCCTGCAGGATAAGGAATATGCTGTTTTGCAAGAGCCTGCAATTCGCCTTTGGGTGTTTCATAAGTTGATTCAAACGAGCCTAAAAATACAGCACGGCTGTAATCCACACCGCCGACCTTGAACATAAGGGTTGCAGGCTGCATTTTATTGTCGCTTTCTCTGCCGAGAACAAATTCTGCTCCTGCCCGTGCGGCAATATCACCGTCACCCGTAGCGTCTACGGTGACCTTGGCGAAAATATCCGTTTTGCCCGATTTACTGATAACGGATGCACCGAGTATTTTATCGCCGTCACAGATTGCATCCTCGGCAAAGGTATAAAGCAAAACCTTACAGCCGACCTCATCAAGCATTTCAAGGTAAAGCGTTTTCAGCTTTTCGGGGTCGATTAAATTAGTTATTTTGTTTTTTAATTCTCTCTCGTTGTTTTCGGCACTTCGCTTTAATATCTCATTAAACAGCGGACTGCCGCAGCTTCCTGTCCAATGACTCATAAGCCCTGATGTTGAAATTCCGCCTACGTCGCCGCCTTGCTCGACAAGAATGACTTTCGCACCGTTTTTTGCCGCTGTATATGCTGCCGCAAATCCTGATGGTCCGCTGCCGAGAACCAAAACATCAGTATGCAATTCAAGCTTTGTTGTCATAACATACTCCTTACAAACGAGTTTATTTTAAATATGTCTTTTCTAATTTATCATATTTTTTTTCGTTTTTCAACGCTTTGTTAATTTGCTGTATTTGACACAACAACCACAATAATATATAATAAGTTTATATATGTGCAAAAAGGTGATACGTTTATGAAAATGAAAGTTTCAAATTACATCTCGGCTTTCCTTGTTGAGCACGGCATTGACACGATGTTTACCGTTACGGGCGGCGGTGCAATGCACCTCAACGACGCTTTCGGTCATCAGGAAGGGCTGAAATGTTACTATAACCATCACGAGCAGGCTTGTGCCATTGCGGCTGAGGCGTATGCAAGGCTTCACAACCGCATTGCCGCAGTATGCGTTACGACGGGCCCCGGAGGTACAAATGCAATTACGGGCGTTGTAGGCGGTTGGCTTGACTCGATACCGATGCTCATAATCTCGGGTCAGGTGCGTTATGACACAACAGCAAGAGGCAGCGGACTCAACCTGCGTGCAATGGGTGACCAGGAATTTGACATAACAAAAGCTGTTGACTGTATGACAAAATACAGTGAAATGGTTATTGACCCGAAGAGGATAAGATACTGCCTTGAAAAGGCACTGAGGCTCGCTCAGAGCGGAAGACCGGGACCCTGCTGGCTTGATATACCGATGAACGTACAGGGTGCATATATTGAGACCGACGAGCTTATAGGCTACAACGGTGAAGAAGACGAAGTGCTCCCCCCTGCCGTAAGCGACGAAGCCGCAGATATGGTGCTCGACCTTATTGCAAAAAGCGAGAGACCCGTATTTAACGCAGGCAACGGTATTCGTATTGCAGGTGCACACGATGTATTTTACAGAGTTGCAGAAAAACTCAATATTCCCGTTGTTACAGGCTGGAACAGCATTGACTGCATAGAAGATGACAACGACCTTTACGTTGGCAGAGCAGGAATTATGGGTGACCGCCCCGGTAACTTTGCTGTACAGAACAGCGACCTGCTTCTGAGTGTAGGCAGCAGACTCAGCATTCGTCAGGTAGGCTACAACTATCAGACCTGGGCAAGAGCCGCAAAGAAGATTGTTGTAGACATTGACAGCGAAGAACTTAAAAAGCAGAACGTAAATCCCGATTATCCGATATGGGCAGATGCAAAGGATTTTCTCGAGGCACTCGAGAGAAGAATTGACGCAAGAGGCTTCAGCTATAAAAAATCAGAATGGCACGACTACTGCACAGACTGGAAAATCAAATACCCCGTTGTAATGCCCAAGCATTATGAAGAGGAACAGGCAAACGTATACGCATTCATCAAAGAGCTCAGCAGTAAGCTTGATGAAGGCACTGTAACCGTAGTAGGCAACGGCTCCGCCTGCGTTGTAGGCAGCCACGCTTACGTGATAAAGAAAGGTCAGAGATTCATCATAAACTCTGCTATTGCTTCGATGGGTTACGACCTGCCTGCCGCAATCGGCACAGCCGCCGCAATCAGCCCCGACGACGTTATTCTCATAACGGGTGACGGCAGTATTCAGATGAACCTGCAGGAGATACAGACGATACTGCAGAACAAAATGCCGATAAAGACGTTTATGATAAACAATGACGGTTATCACTCAATCCGTCAGTCACAGATGAATTTCTTCGGTGCTCCGCTTGTAGGTGTAGGCCCTGAAAGCGGTGACCTGAGCTTCCCCGATATGTCAAAGCTCATACCTGCATACGGCATGAAATATTACCGTTGTGACAAAAACAAGGAGCTTGGCAAGGTTATTGACGAGGTGCTCGCACAGGAAGGCCCGGTATTCTGCGAAATTGTTGTAAGCCCCGAGCAGAAATTCGAGCCGAAGGCATCGTCAAAGAGACTTGAGGACGGCACGATTGTTTCAGCTCCGCTTGAAGATCTTGCGCCCTTCCTGCCGAGAGAAGAGCTTGAAAAGAATATGCTCATACCGCTTGTGGAATAATTACAGTTAAAAGGATGCTTTGAACAAGCATCCTTTTTTATTTTTACAAAATTTGTCATTCTTATTGATTTTTTTAAATTTCCCTTTTATAATTACAATATCATAAAAAGGGAGAAATTGATTTATGTCTGCTAAAAAAGCCAAAAGCAAAAAGGCAAAAAAGATACTTGGAATAATTGCGATAATCTTTGTACTTTTTATTACCGCAACTGTTGTCACCACAGTAATAGGTAACAGCTCAAACACCAAGAAGGCAAACTCATTTGAAACAGTACAGATTGAAAACCAGCTCGTACCCGAAAAAGACGAAAACGGTTACTGGACGTTTACGACAGACAGAGATTTCAAGGTAATGCAGATTACAGATATACATATCGGCGGCGGTTGGATGTCGCTCGGCAAGGATGCAAAGGCACTTAATGCTGTTGCGGCAATGATTACGGCTGAAAAGCCCGACCTTGTAATTGCTACCGGTGATATCGCCTACCCTGTATTTTTCCAGGCAGGTACATTCAATAATCTTCACGGTGCAAAAATATTTGCAACACTTATGGAAAAGCTCGGCGTTTACTGGACAATAACGCTCGGCAACCACGATTCAGAAATATACAGCTATTATAACCGTGAAAAGGTATCGGATTTCTATGAAAACAGCGGCTTCAAATACTGCCTGTATCAGCCCGGACCGGAGGATGTTGACGGCTACGGCAACCACGTAATAAACGTTAAAAACAGTGCAGGTGAAACTACACAGTCCTTCTTTATGATTGACAGCCAGTCATACACAAAGGATGACCCGTTCGGAGTAAGATGGCTTTACGACAACATACACGAAAACCAGGTTGTATGGTATGAAAAAACTCTCAGACAGATATGCGGTGACAAACCGACTGACAGCGTAAAATCCCTTATGTTTATGCACATTCCGCTCACCGAGCAGAAGGATGCGTGGTACGAATACGCAGACAACGGCAACAAGGACACTGAAAACGTTAAGCACGTTTACGGTATTGCAGGTGAAAAAGACCCGATAGTATATCCGGGTGTCGGTGAAGACAGAATGTTTGAGACTATGCTTGAGCTCGGCTCAACAAAGGGCGTATTCTTCGGACACGACCACCTCAACAACTTTGCACTCAACTACAAGGGAATTCAGCTCAGCTACAGCTACAGCATAGATTACCTTGCATATATCGGAATTTCAAAGCAGGGCGCACAAAGAGGCTGTACGGTGATTAACGTAAAACCCGACGGCACATTCACATCACATCTTGAAAACTACTATCAGGATAAATACGTAAGCCTCTACGAAAAAGAAGCAGTTACAATACAGTAATAAAAAGACACAGGATAAAAAACATCCTGTGTCTTTTTTATTCGCCGAAGCAATAATTTATAAATTCGAGAGAAGTAGTTCCGGTATCGTATTTCTGATTTCTGAATATCTCTGTCATATCCTGACGGGGATAGCCTGTTTTATATTTAAGAGTGGTTTCTGCCCAATGCTTTGTATTATTCAAAGGCAGATATTCGACAAGACCCGTTATATCGGCTTCAGGTGTAATTGTATCGGAAATTACGCAGTGAAGCGAAAGTGCCTGAGCCTCGATAACAGTATTTGGCATACCCTCGTAAAATGACGGAAACACAAACACATCTGCTGCACTGAGCAGCTGCGGCACGTCGTTTCTGACACCGAGAAAACGGATTTTATCGGTTATTTTTAAACGATTGGCTTTCTGCTTTATTTCCTCTTCAAGCTCGCCCGTACCGACAAGTAAAAGCACGCTGTCCGTATTTATTTCAACTATTTCTGAAAAAACATCAAGCAGGAAGCTGTGATTTTTTTGCTTTGAAAATCTGCCGACGTGAGCTACGACAAAATCGTTTTCAATGCCGAGCTCTTTACGCATAGCTGCCCTTGTTTCATCACTGTACAGATAGACGGAGGTATCCACTCCGTTGCGGAGCAGGTGTGCCCTGCCCTTCTCTATACAGCCTTTACCGAAGCAATACTCTGCCGCCTCTTTTGATGGAGCAATTTTAACGGTAGGCACTGTTCTGGCAAGCTGACCGACAGTACTGTGAAGGAGCTTCTGCTTGAAGCCGCCTTCAACGTTTGAATTGCTTGAGCGGTAGATAAGCCGCTTTGCACCGCCCTTACGTGCGGCGACAAGTTCAAGTGCAGTGCCCGGCTTGACAGATGAGCAAAGCACGTTTTCATAGCCGTTTTCACGCACTATAGTTTCAAGTGCTTTAAGTGACTTCCTAAAATCCTGCGACTTGGGAGGTATACGGAAAATTCTGCCGCCCATAGCCTCTATCTCATCGTCGTAGAATCCTCTTTCCTCTACGTTGACGCAGAAATCCATCTGATATTTTTCTCTGTCCATACGTCGGTACTGCTTCATAAGAAAGGTTTCGGCACCGCCTGTATTCATACTGCTCATACAGCAAAGAAGTCTTCTGGCACTCATACCTTTTCTGCCTCACTTCCGGCAGACACACCCAGACTTTCAAGAAGAATTCCGCATGCTTCGTCAGAGCCGAAATGCACAGCCTGCTCAATACAGTTAAGCTTAAGAGAATTGAGCTTCTGCGGTGACTGAGCCATTTCAAGAAGGATTTTACCAAGAAGCCCCGGCTTTGTATGGTCGTAGATTATACCATCGGTAAGGTGACGGATAACAGTAGAATTATAATGCCAATCTGTAGCGATTACAGGCACGCCAGCGGAAAAAGCGTCGATAATTGTGCCTGCCAGACCCTCACCCTCGTAATAAGTCGGAAAAAGGACGGCAAAGCAGGACTTGAGTTCTTCCGTACTCTCGTCATAACCAACGATGCCTTTATAAGACACAAACTGTTCAAAGCCCTGACGCAACTCGTTAAAGCGATCAAGGTATCTTGGTTCAATCATACCGAAGATATCGAGAGTATATACCGTTCTGCCAAAGTGAGAATTTACATACCTGACAGCCTCGATTGCATCCTCTATACCCTTCTCCTTAAGTACACGGGAGAAAGTACAAACACGGAAAGGCTCAGCCGAAGAGTAAACCAGTTCAGACGGACGGAGTATATTTTTAACACGGAAATTAGGCATATAGACAGCGTTTGTAACACCGAGAGCGTGAAGAGCATCACGCATTTTTTCTGCCTCGACATACACACAGTCGAGCTTTTTAATCGGCTTCATAAGAGAGGGTGCTATTTTCAGCTCCTCTGCAAGCCAGCCGCCTATTACTATATAGTGAAGTTTTCTGCCAAAGCTTCTATTGAGCATATTGAAAACAGCGGGAAAAACCCTGACACCGCGCTGTGCAGGCATCATTATAACATTTTCACATTCACTAAGCAGCTTACGGCAGCGGCTTATCATACCGAGCGGATTCTTACGCCAGCCGTAAGTGTCGATAGCAAAAACATTTTCTTCACCCAGCGAATTTACAAGTGCTTTATAAACAGTTTTGGTCTTTATAGTCTGGCCGTCGGAAAAATCGTAACCGAAGCCGAAATGACCGCATATACCAACTTTATACATCGTGTCATCCTATCCATAAAAATATTATGCAATACAGGAACTTATAAAATTATATATTATAGGTGACAAAAAGTCAAACGGAATAAAATGAGAACAAAAAATATACGGTGCAGCTCTGATGAGATTGCACCGTACAGCTTTATTTATCTGATGTTTTGTATTTTTCTGCCTGGAGATTGAACATATAGGCATATTTACCGTTTTTAGCCATAAGCTCTTCGTGTGAGCCGCTTTCGACAATCTCACCGTTTTCGAGCATATAGATGACATCTGCCATAACGGTAGTAGACAGACGGTGAGAGATAAAGATAACCGTTTTATCCTGTGCGGCACGGGACATAGCCTCGTTGAGTGAATATTCGGAAACGGGGTCGAGATTTGCACTGGGCTCATCGAGAATGGCAAAAGGACAATCCTTATAGAAAGCACGTGCAACGGCTACCTTCTGGCTTTCACCGCCTGAGAGCGATAAGCCCTCATCGTCAAACTCACGCAGAAGTATCGAATCCGTACCGTTGGGCAAATTCTTTTCAAAGCTGCTCTCTTTAAGGGCGGCTTTGACTTTTTCTTTATCGGGATTTTCTTCCATAGCGACATTTTCGGCAAGAGTCGCACCGAAGAGTGAGAAATCCTGAAAAACAGCCGCATAGTTTTCGTGATAAGACTTGATTTTCCAATCTTTGATATTGATACCGTCAACGGTTATTTCACCGCTTGTGACATCATAAAGGCGGAGAAGAAGATTGGTAAGAGTAGTTTTACCTGCACCGTTATAGCCGACGAGAGCAATTTTCTGATAGGGTTTTATTTCAAGATTGATATTCTTAAGTGTGGGTTTATCGTTGCCGGGATAGGTAAAGGAAACGTTATCGAGCTTTATTGTGACAGGCTTATCGAATTTCTTGATCTGTGAGCCGTCTTTGATTTTTTCTTCTGCACTCATAAACTTCTTAAACTTTTCGACATAAAGTCCGTTTTCACGGAAAGTGACGGCAAACCACGTAGTAAGAGCAAAGATACTGCTGCTGACATTGGCGACACCGTTGAAAGTAGCGGCAAAATCACCCATTGATATTTCTTTGAGCACGATTGCCTTATAGCCCATATAAAGAGTTACACCAAAGCTGATAAGAATTGTAAGCGGCAGACTATCCTGCGAGAAATAAAGCATACACTGCTTATAAAGAAACGGCGAAATTGTTTTCAAGCGCTCGAAGATATTAGCGGTATACCGACGCTCAATCATTTCACCCGCGGGGTTTAAGCGGAGCTCTTTGGCATAATCCTGCAGATAAAAGACACGGGAAAAATACATATTTTTACGGTCGAGCGGAGTCATAGCCTGCTTTTTGGCGACGTTTACCTTTGCAATCATTCTGCCTATAGGCACCATAATACCGACACAGGCAATAACAAACAAAAGGCTTACGGGATCAATAGTGACGATAATCGTAGTGATTGTAAAAATTGAGAAAAGATTGCTAAGAATATGACGTGCACAGCTCATAACGCTTTCTGTTCTGTCGCTCATAGAGTTCATTGCCAGCACGAAATCGTTATAGAACCCGGGATCATCATAAGACTGAAAGTCCATTTTTGCTGCCTTTTCATAAATAGCCGTATACAGCTTATAATAAAGCTTTTCTTTCTGCTTGGGCACATAGATCTCATACACAATCGTGTTATAGAGGTTGCCGAAAACAATAAAGAAAGCAAATATTGCAAAGGCTATAACTATGCGGTGATAATCTCTGCCTTCGGAGACGACATCGATAATATATTTCAGCAGAACGACGTTTGAGAGCATCCACGGAAGAGTGGTAAGTATATCCGCAAAAATATAATGAAAAATAAGGAAGGGGGAATGCTTCATTATAAAGCGGAGCATAAAGAAGAAATTTCTTATGCTGTGTGCTTTTTCGGTCTGCTTCTTATTCTTCATCGCCGTCACCCTCCTCTCTGTAGCCCGATGCCTGGAGCGTAAACATTTCGCAGTATGCGCCGCCCAAGGCCATAAGAGTCTCGTGCGTGCCCTGCTCTATAAGCTCACCGCCTGCAAAGACAAGTATATTGTCACTGCGTGTTGCACTTGAAAGACGGTGTGAAATATAGATTACGGTTTTATTCTTTGTGCCCTCCATAAGGTTATCGTACATAGCAGACTCGGCAACAGGATCGAGCGCAGACGAAGGCTCGTCAAGAATTGCAAGGTCGAACCTGCCTGCAAACATACGGGCAATAGTAATCTTCTGGCTTTCGCCGCCCGAAAGAAGTGCCCCCTCTTCGTCGAACTCACGGGTAAGCAGAGTATTCATACCCTCAGGCAAGGTTTCGATTTTGCCGTAAACACCGCTTTGTCTGAGGGCTTTTTCGGCAAGAGGAAGGTTGGTTTCGTCAGTTTCCTGCACAAGTACATTCTCGGCAACGGTCATTGCGAAAATCATATAATCCTGGAAAACACTTGCAAAACGTTCACGGTATTTAAGCAGGTCATACTCCCTGATATTAATGCCGTTATAGAGAATCTCGCCCTCATTCACATCGTAAAGGCGCATCATAAGCTTGGAGAGGGTTGTTTTGCCTGCACCGTTGTGACCGACGACGGCAATACTCTCACCCTTATTTATTTTAAAAGAAACGTTTTTAATGGTATAATCCTTATTCTCGCCGTAGCGGAAGGATACGTTTTTAAACTCAAGGCTTTCAAATTCGCCGGGAATAAGCCCGCCGCTTCTGATTTTAGGCTCATAGGCAAGAAACTCACGAAGATTCTGCACCCAAAGACAGTGCTTTTGCTGCATTGTGAAGTAATGTGCAAGCTGATTAAGCTTATTACGGCAGTTAGTTATAGCGGAAACGAGCACTGAAAAATCGGACACGGTCAAATTTTCAAGCACTATAAGACGGTAACAGCCGTAGCCGAAGCCGCCTGCAACAGGTATTACCTCACCGAAGAAATCACTGAGTGACTCAAGGATAGCGACACGCCAGCCGTATTTTTTGATGACCTTTATGTTGTTGTCGATAGCCTCGGCAAAGCGGCGTTTGACAACGGCGAAGATATTTGTGGTTTTTATCTCTTTGGCAAAGTCCTTTAACAGAACTGTTCTTTTGGTATAATCCTTCTGACGCTCAAAGGGAGTCATTTCTTTCTCGCGGGCAAACTCAACCTGATTACGTTTGACCCTGAAAAACATAACAATCAGAGGACAGAGAATGAATATAAGAAGAAACGGGTCGAGGCTATAAAGATAAGCGGCAAGGAAAAAAATGCTGACGACACTGCCGAGAGTCCAGCCCGTACCCTCGATAATACGCTTGAAGCCGCCTTTCTCGACGACCCAGGTAGCACGGTTATAGTTATCGAAAAAGTCGGGGTCTTCGTAACAGCCAAGCTCTACCTGCTGGGCTTTTTTGAAAATCATTGCATTGAGGTAGCTTTCACACTTGATTTCAAATTTCTCACGTACGGGATGGAAGACGTAGTAAGAAAAAAGGTCGATTGCAATTTTGCCGAAAATAATTATGCCGATTTTAATTGCAAACTCCTTGAAAGTACCGTTGCCCTCAATAATTGAAAGAGCTGTCTGCAAAAACATAACGTTGAAAACAACAGCGTAATATACATTTTCGCCTATGTAGGCAAGATATATAAGTATAACAGACCAGGGCGAGCACTTAAGGCCGCACCCCAGCATAAATGCCGTATTACGGAAGACGTGTGCCTTAGCTTTGAAGTCAACAACCTGTCTCATTTATTTCTCCTTCCGAAAAATTAAAACCTATTGAATAATAACACTTATCAGTTTAATTTGCAACAAAAATATAACAGTAATATATAAGTAATTCAAGACTTGTAATACAGAAATATGTATGGTATAATATATACAGAAAAGAGGCAATACGGAGCCGTTATCCGTGTTGCCTCTTTACATTTTATCAGTCGAAATAGCCTGTATATTCGATTCGTATTTTACTGTCGGGGAAGAGATGATTGTACAAATCCACAAAATAGTCGTCGGTCATACTTGCGATATAATCGGTAACTATCTGCGAATTTTCGGTTTCGGTATAAGGGGCAGGTCGCTTGTAGTGCACCTTGGTTTCGAGGAAGCCGATATGATGGGTAAACACGGGAGATGAAGTATTATTATCGGCAAGGTCATTCATAAGACGCTCAAAAAGCTGTGACATCATAGGTCTGACTGTATTCTCAAGCTTTTCCCGTACAGACCGCTCTTTATAAATATACGTATAGTTTTCGGTTTTGGCTTTTTTAAGCTCAGAAAAGATATCCTCATCCATTTTGATATAGGGCTTGCCGTAGCTGTTTTCAACTATGTTTACACTGAGATTGTTGATAATTTCAGCATTTGTTTTACCGAGCTCACCGCCGAAAAAGCGGCTGCCATCGGTGATATCGGCACGGCTTGCATCCTGCCTGTCTTTACCGAGATAAGCGATAATATCGGAGATACGCACGACACAGCCCTCAAGAGTACAAGGCACAAGCAGACGCACGTTTGATTTATCGAGGTAGCAGGCTTCAATCTGCTCATCAAACTGACGGAAGCTCTCAAGAGATATCGGGCGGTACTCGCAAAGCTCCATTTCGCCGTCGTGTGCAGCGATGCCGTTGAGCGTCTGCAGGCTGATATTAAACGGAAAGATTTTATCGAGCACACGCACGGAATGGATATTATGGCTGAAATGTCTGCCGCAGGAGTTAAAGAGAAGCTCATCAAGATATGCTTCGCCTGCGTGGCCGAAAGGCGTATGGCCGATATCGTGACCGAGGGCTATAGCTTCGATAAGCTCGAGATTGAGACCGAGTGCCTTACCTATTGTACGGGCAATGCGTGAGACAAGCTGAACGTGAAGTGCACGGCGGGTTAAATCATCATTTTTATAAAAAGAAAAGACCTGGGTTTTATCGGTATAGCGATTGTAATACGGACAGTGCATAATTTTATCAATATCACGGATAAACGCAGTGCGGAGCACGGTAGGCTTATCGTGAGACATATCGCGGCGGATAACAAGACCGTCATCAAAAGCGAGAGACGGCACAGTACCGTTTACACGGTCGGATTCGATTTTCTGTGAAAGCGACTCAGACAATGGAATATATTTCATAAAAGCACCTCGGCAATATTATAGCAGACAGATATATAAAAATCAAACGGCAGGATCCGCTTGAATCCTGCCGTTTGATTTTTTATTTGTCTTTTTTCTCTTTATTCTTTTTACGGGGTGCTGTAGCTTTATTGAGCACAACTGTGACAGAAACAATAATTGCCGTTACGATAAAGATACCGAGCATACCCTTGCCCATAATCGGGAGTGACCACGAAAGGCTGTCGGGAGTAAAACCAACGTCTCCGCGGGAAACTTCTTCGCCAACTGTTGTCTCGACCTCACCTGTAATGAGTTCTTCGACTGTGGTTACTTCATAAAGAGTTGTATTGTTTTCCTGCATTGATTTTTCCTCCTTTAATTATCTTACGAACGTAAGAATCAGACCGCCTGCGATAACGGATGCAATCTGACCTGAAACGTTGACACCGATTGAATGCATAAGAAGGAAGTTCTGAGGATCCTCTGCAAGACCCATCTTATGAACAACACGTGCGGACATCGGGAAAGCAGAGATACCGGATGCACCGATCATCGGGTTGATCTTGTTCTTCTTGGAGAAGATGTTCATAACCTTTGCAAGCATAATACCGCCGAAGGTATCGAAAACGAAAGCTACGAGACCGAGACCCATAATGAGGAGTGTTTCAAGCTGAAGGAACTCGTCAGCAACCATTCTGGATGCGATTGTGATACCGAGGAAGATTGTGATAAGGTTTGCAAGAACGTTCTGTGCAGTTTCTGAAAGAGAGTTGAGAACACCGCACTCACGGATAAGGTTACCGAACATAAGGAAGCCGATAAGTGCAACAGCATCGGGAGCAAAGAGACCGACGATGATAGTAACGATAATCGGGAAGAGAATCTTTGTAGTCTTGGAGACCTTCTTGCCCTGGTACTTCATACGGATCTTACGCTCTTTTTTGCTGGTACAGAGCTTGATGATAGGCGGCTGAACAAGGGGAACGAGAGCCATATAGGAGTAAGCTGCAACCATAATGGCGGCTGTATAGCTTGAGCCGAGCTGCTGAGCAACGAAGATAGATGTAGGACCGTCGGCAGCACCGATGATGGCAACTGAAGCGGCATCGAAAATATTGAAGCCGAAGAGTGCAGACATTACGAAAGTAAAGAAGATACCGAACTGAGCTGCTGCACCGAAGAACATAAGCTTGGGATTGGTAAGCAGAGGCTCAAAGTCGATCATAGCACCGATACCGATAAAGAGGATAAGAGGCATAAGCTCGTGAGCCTCGTTACTGATACCGATATCAAACAAGTGATCGATAACAGCCTTGGCACCTGAATTGGGGAGGTTGACAAGGATAGCACCGAAGCCCATGGGGAGAAGCAGAGTAGGCTCCATTTCTTTTTTTATTGCAAGGAAAATCAGCAGGCCGCCGATAATCCACATGACGAACATTTTCCACTCGCCTGCAGCAATATCAATACTGAGGACATTGGAAAAAATGTCAGAAAACATTGAGATAATTTCCGTCACAAATAACATCCTTTCTCTAAGCAATATTCCACTCGATTATATCACTTTAAAGGATATTTTTCAACCGAATTTTACAAATATTTTATAATTAGCAATTTGTACAGTAACATATGGAAATTGCACTGAATATGTGTTATAGTAGTCACATATGCTACAAAAAGGAGAATTTAAAATATGCTGACACTTGAAAGATCACAGGAGCTGCTTGCAACAACCACAACCGAGCCGCATCTGATAATTCACGCAAAAAACGTTATGGCGGCAATGGGCGGACTTGCAAAGCACTTCGGCGAAGACGAAGCACACTGGCAGGCTATAGGCTACCTGCACGACTATGACTACGAGCAGCACCCGGAAGAGCACCTTGACCACACGGCTGAGCCGCTCAGGGAAGCCGGACTTGACGAAGAAGAAATAAGAGCTATACTCGCACACGGCTACGGACTGAGAAACGACGTTGAGCCGATAACCAACATGGAAAAGTCACTTTACACAGTTGACGAGCTGACAGGCATAATTCAGGCGGCGGCAAGAATGAGACCCGCAGGTATCACCGATATGGAAATATCGAGCTTTATGAAAAAATTCAAGGATAAGAAATTCGCCGCAAAGTGCAACAGAGAGCTGATTAAGGGCGGCTGTGAGATGCTCGGTATGGAAGTCAAAGAAGTTGCATCAATTTGTATTGAAGCGATGAAGGAAATGGCTGACGAGCTTGGAATAGGCGCAAAAGAATAAAAGCAAAACGACCTGTTTAAACGCCCACACCCGATAAGACAGTATTTGTTTCTCGAGTAAAATTCCCCGTATCTTTGACAAAAGCCTCGCAAGGCGACAGCCTTGCTGCGTTTTTGGCTTCGATACACGAAATTTTATACTCTTACGAAACTGCGAAGCACTTTAAAATGAAATTTTAAGATACAAGAAAAGGAAAACTCCTCCGATAATACTCGCGTATATCGGGGGAGTTTGACGCATTATTATTGTACTGAAAATTCACATTTTAAAGAAATACTTCCTTGTCGGGCGTGGGCGAACAGGTCGTTTTCTTGTTTTATGAAAGTTTTATGCGTACTGTTTTGATTTCCCACGGTTTGAATTCAAGCTTACCGTCTGCAATTTCTGCAGTTACATTGGCAAGCAGGTCAGTCTCGGCATCTGCAACACCGAAGTCGGATATAATTACTGCCGCAGCGGATTCATCTGAATAGTTACAGAAACGAGCGTAGATACAGCCGTTTTCGGGGTAGAGCGAAGTGAGAATAACAGCCTCGCTGTCAGATTTGAAGCTTAACGGAGCAAACTCGGTAAGGTCACCGTCGCCTGCCTTGATGCAAGCACACTCGGGCTGATAAGCGTAAGAGAGAGCCTTTGTATGAAGCGAAGCGTCGCTCATATCGGACTTAAACGGATAGATTGCAAATTCATCGTCATAAACACCGTCAAGCATCTTAGTGCCGCACATATATTCATTAGAATAAACAAGCGGAATCAGCATACGGTTGCCCTGGATTGCAGAGCCCATACAGCCGCGGTTGAAAACAGCGACACCGTTTTTGCTGTCACGCAGGCAAAGCCAATAAATGCCGTGCATATAAGTTGTAGAATTGAAGGACTCCTCCTGAGGAACTTCGGTATCGATAAGAATAAGGTCGTTGGGATACCAATATTCTTCTGTTTTGAGCACAGCACCGTTCCAATCGGAGATTGAATACGGCAGGTCACGCACCATTCGTCTGTCGCTATCAAGACAAGCATTCATAATAAAGCAGAGCTTGTCTTCGTGGTGATGTCCGTTTCGTGTAAGCGGTACGGGTCTGCCCTGAGTAACATCGGTACGGCCTATCTTTTCACCGTGCACTTCAAATGTTGATTTACAGTCGATACGCTCGCTGTCGGCATTAAAACGCATCTCAAAAGTAAAGGGTACGGTGCCGATTTTACCCGTCTGCTTGGCAAGAGCACTGCAGGAATTAACCTCAACAGACCACTCACCAACAGATTCGCGATCATCTCCGTCAATCCAGGCTGTAAAGAGCGAGCCCTTTACATTATCAACTATTTTTTTGCCTGTTTTATCGGATATATAAACTATACCTTTTTCATTCAGCTTTACGGTATATATTGGGGTTGAAAGCTCACCTGAAGCAGCGTTCCATACAAAATCAAGTTTTTTCTCCACAACGGTATCGCGCAGAGAATAGCGCTTTACAGTAAAGGGGGCAAGCTTTACATTTACACGAAGCTTTCCGCAATTATATTCGCTTCTTATTTCGGTTTCGCCGTCAAAAACACTATAGGCTTTATCGCAATCAAGCTCAACCCACTCATCAACAGCGAAAGAATGAAGGTTTGTGACAAGAAGTGAATCGCCGTTTTTATCGGCAAAGCGTGAAGCGGCAAAAGAAAGCGAATCAGCTTTGACACCCTCGGAAAGCTCGAGTGATTCGGGAATAAAGCGACGTGCAAGGTCAAGCAGACCGCAGATAGTTACATCGTGATGCTGTGCAGCCATAGCGTATTTCCACGCATCCTCGCTCTGCTTTTCGAGGGACTCGCCGCCGAGAATTACACTGAAAGCATTGAGCTTTTCTGCCTGCACTGCGTTGACTTCGCTTGCACGCACACCGTTGAAGATTTCGTTACCGCAGTAGCCCCAGGGCATCTGCACGTGAAAATCGTTATCGGTTGTGACAAGCTCATCTGTCGCCTCGCCGTAAATTTTCGGAATATCCTCGAGCAAAACATACTCGTAGTTATCTTTGGACTCGATATATTCAGTCAGTCTCTCGATAGGCTGACATACATCGTCGTATCGTGAAGCAAGAAGCGGCTTATACTTCTTGAATTTCTCTTCAAAATCTTCGGGCTCATAACCTGCCTCACCCTCTGACCAACGGGAAAGAATCCAGTTGTCAAGAGTAGTACAGTTGTATCCCCTGCCCTGCTCGGGATATGTAGGAACGGCAGGAATTGCTGTTTTGTCTTTACCAATCCACAGACCCCACGCAGAATCGAAATTCTTCGGATAGCCGTAGCCCATAACGTGAGAACGAAGCAAAGCCGCATCGTAACCGCACTGACTGATAAGCTGCGGAGTCTGATTATGAAGAGCAAACTCAGAAATGCTGTATACATTCGGAGTGATACCGAAATAGTGCAGATTTGTACGCACGGCGTAAGAGAGCTGACGTGCGTTGGATTCTTCGGAAACAGTAAGAGCAAGCGGCTGACCGTAGGTTGTAGCACCGAGGCCTACTCTGTCGGGATATTTCTTGAGAAGCTCCCCTACTGTTTCGACAATTTCGGGGTCGCACCTTGTATACTCATCAAAAGTAAATGATTCGTAATCGAGTCCTATTCTGAGCTTAGGATATTTCTCGAGCCAATCGGCAATATTTTTAAGTCTGGGTTTGAGCCAATCGCCCCAGAGGACATAGCCGCCGTGTTCGTATGTAAGTATATATAATTTATCTGCCATAAAAAGCACCTCCGTTTATATAAGATAATATCACTGTAATAATAAAAAAGTCAATAAATTTTACTTTTAGATTGACGAAAAATAATTCATAATGTACAATAAAAACAATACTCTGAAAAACATGGAGGAAATACAATGAAGAAAAGAGTTTTACGCTTCGTTTCCCTTGCAATGTGCGTTGTAATGTTATTTACAGGCTCAATGCTCGGCACAAACGCAGCACAGCCCCAGGAAGAAAACGCAGTTGCAGATGTTGTTATGAAAGGTCTTTACAACGCACTCAATGTAGTTGTTGAAGGACTTGTAAAATCAATCTGCACAATTTACCTTGACCCGAATGATTGGCAGCATCTCGATAACTACGATGCAGACGAAATCGGCTTTATGCCGGGCCGTGATACATATCAGACAAAAGCTGCAGAAAACGCAGTATGGAAGCTCGGCTACGCTAAGAAGAGCATCGTGCCTGAAGATATCGACAGCGGCAAGTACAACCTCGGCCGTGACCTGCTCAACAAGTATGCCGAAGGCGTATACGATGACCAGTGCATCCGTGTAACAGTACTTGATGACAACAGCGGTGAAGGCGCAGTTATTCTCGCTGCAGTTGACGCACTCGGCGTTACATCAACCGACACACGCACAATCCGTAAGGCAATCCTTGAGTACTGCGAGAAAAACGACATCAAGGTTGCAAGTATCAATATCAGCGCAACTCACGCACACTCTGCACTCGACACACAGGGTGTCAGCACAGAATTCTTCACCAAGCTGCTTGCAGCATTCTGGAAGAATCTGCTCGGACTTGATATGACAATTCCCGGCCTTGAAACAGCCGAATCATTCAAGCAGCACTTCATTGACACATCTATTGATGCAATCAAAGAAGCTCTCGGCAAGATGGAAGAAGGCAAGCTTTACTTCTCTGAAATCGATATGAGCGAATACTTCAAGGATAAGCGTGGTCTTATCTCAAAAGAAGACCTGCCAGAAACAGCAAGCTTCTGCTTCGTACCTGCTTCAGGCAACGCTCCCACCTACATCAGCGACATCACCTGCCACGCAACATCATTCAGCGCAAGCAACGGTCTTGTCGGCTCTGACTACATCTACTACATTGACCAGTACATCAAGCAGACAAACGGCGGCAACTTCATTATGATTCCCGGTGCTGTCGGCCAGGTTTCACGTGATATCGACGTTGATACCACCGGTATGACAGAGTATGAAGAAAAGGGTGCCGACGCAAAATACCTTGGCACAGAGCTCGGCAAAATGATTATTGCAGCTGATTACGCCAACGAGCTTGATCCTATCATCAACGTCAAGCACAGAGAGCTTTTCATCACACCCGAAAACAGCATTCTCACTCTCGCTTGTGAAATCGGTCTTGTAAACAATAAGATTTTCTACACAGGTTCAGGCTTTGGCAGAGAATACTGCATGGCTACCGAAATGGGCTACCTTGAGTTTGGTAACGAAATCGGTCTTGCTCTCTTCCCCGCAGAACTTTATCCCGAGGTTTTCTGGGATGATGAGATTACAGGCGGCACAAACTGGGACGGTACCGAGTGGCAGTATGACAGCCTTTCAACAGCAGTTGAAGGTGTAGACACATACGCTGTAAGCCTTACAAACGACGCTATCGGCTACGTACTTACCGACAACAACTTCGCATTTATGGGTCACATCATCGGCGAAGGAATTGCAGACGAAACACTTTCAGTCGGCAAGCACACAGGCTCATACCTCGCAAATGAATACTTCGCACTTCTTGAGTCACTTAAATAAGATATAGCAATACAAAAAATGATAGGTAACACGGTTTAACCCGTGTTACCTCTTTTTATACCATTTTATATGCGGCGTAAAGCCGCAGTTACTTTTGTCACTCGTTACAAAAGTAACCAAAAGAACTTTGGGGTTATAAGCACTTCGCTTACGGCTGACTGATTTTACTCCACTCGTTTAATCGGAACGCAAATATGCATTCCGATTACCGTTACGGCTATTGGGGTAAAGCTGACTTTAAGGCTTGATATACCGCCTACGGACACTCGCTCGGATATATGAGTAAGGTTAATGTACCGTCAGCCTGCTCCGTTCAAAGTCACAGCATAATTTGTTTTTAACGCAAGCGTTTTATGTAAGTCGTAAGAGCGACCTTATATGGTTGCCCGTTTTGCAATATAGAGCACACATAAATACGGTCTTTTAATCGTACCGCCGAATTTATCAGCTAAGCATTTTATATCTGTGTAAATCTGTGCTTTTTCATTTTCGTTTTTCTGCAGTATTTTGTTACCTGTTAAAACAAAACCGTAATATTCATCGGCGGTATACTCTTTTATCCAATTCTTTTTTAAAATCTTTACTGCATTAAATTTTTGGCTGTTTTCAATATTAGAACATATAGACTGTATTCTTTCATCGCTTTGCTTTGCAGTAACAAAATCGGCAAAGCCGCCATACTTCTCTGACAAAGACAACAGTTCCCTGTCCTGCTTGTTATCTTCGACAATATACATATTATAAATAATAGCCAAACTGCCATTTGGTTTGAGAATATTATGACATTTTTCAAAACCTTCAGGCTGAGGTATCCAATGGAAAGACTGTGCAGCAAACACCAAGTCAAAGCTTTTTTCAGGCAGTTGAATTTGCTCAAAACGTCCCAAACGAAACTCAACAGATTCATTTTTAAAACGTTCGTTGCCTATGCTGACTAAATCTTTACCAGGCTCTATGCAAAGAATATCAAAGCCCTTGCCTGTAAACTGTGAAGTAGCTTTACCGCTTCCTGCACCAATTTCAAGCAATTTTGAGCCTTCAGATATTTCGGCTTCGCTTATTAAGGTATCAACAATTTCTTGCGGATATGAAGGACGAAACTTGTCGTAGTAATCTGCAGCTTTATTAAAGATTTCGCTTTCAGTATTGTTACTCATTAACAGCTTTCCTTTTCGTTTTTATTGTTGCGGCATAGGCGCTGTTGCCGAGGCCGAGCAAAGCGGAAAGTATAAACAGAAGCTCCATACCGAGGGTCTGCCAAATCCAGCCACCGAAAAGGGCGATAAAAACGGTAATAACGTGGTTGATAGAAACACCTGTTGAAATTGTCGCCTTGACCTCTTCCTGGGTATCGGCAAGGTCCTGGACATAGACGTTGGAAGCCATTGAAGCAAGAGATATAACGGCATCGAGCACGTATGCACAGCAACAGATAACGAATGAAACGTTTTCAGGGAATATACGGTGTGCAAAGCCGTAGGCAAAGCAGACGATAACCAGAATAAGTGTATCGGCAACCATAACGGTTTTATAGCCGATGCGGTCGATAATTTTACCGACAACAGGTGAAGCAAAGAAGCAGGTAACAGCTGAAATCGCAAACAGCAGGCTTATCATTGCGGCATCCGCTTTATAAAACAGAATAAGCACGTACGGGCCGAAGGTGAAAAAGACCTGCTTGCGTGCACCGTAAAACATTTCGAGCATATAGTACTTGGTATACTTCTTATGGAAATAGAAACGGCGTTTTGTTGAATCGGTTTCACTCTTGCCCGTAATACGGAAAGACAACACAACGCTGACAGCCGCAAGCACAGCCGCAACGGCAAAGAAGAGTTTATATGTACCCTCACCGCCTGCAAGCACGGAGAAAGCAACGACAACAGCTATATAGCCGATGAGCGTACCGATCTGACTTGCGGAATTTTGTGCACCGAGTGCGGCACCGCCGTGACCGGGCCGTGCATACTTGAGTGAGAGGGTATTTTTCATACCGATCTGAATATGCTCGCCGAGTGAATACATAGTGATAGAGAGAATCACGAGCACCTTGCCCGGCGGAAGAATTGACATCATACCCATACCCGCGAGCAAGAACACTGCGCCTGCCTTGTACATAGTTTCGGCAGAGAACATATAGAAAAGTGCCAAAATCAGCACGAGTAAAACGCCGGGTATTTCACGAAAGAATTCCGCAACGCCTCTCTCCATTTCACCGAGGCCTACAATCTCAGCAAGGTAGTTGTCGAGCATACCCTTGTAAAGTCCGTAGGACAGACCTGTTACAAGGATAGAAAGTAGAAGTATTTTATAATTTTTGCCTTCAAGAAAAGTTTCCTTGAAGCGTGGGATAAGCCCTGATTTTTTCATTATTTCAGCTCCGATTTGTTAATTACAGTAGAACATAATACTCAGTGCAAACAGTGCCTGTGCAGGGAAATATGTAACATTGACAAGCCACTTCGTCATCTTCTCAAAAAACACGTGCGGAGGTGTGCCGAACATACTGATTGCAAGGCTGGTATCCGAAGCAATAAAGAGTGCACTCGCACCGAGCAGACAAAAAGCTATAGGATAATCACCGCTGACTAACAGCACCATTCCCCTTGAAAAAGAAACGATAAACGAAGCCAGAAGCACCAACGCATAAGGAATCATCCACTTGAATTTGCCGCGGAATCTCAATTTATTGAGCAGGACAACAACCGCACTCATAAAAGCCATAAATGCGGTGAGACCTATAATCTGACCGAGATAGGGAGAAACAAAAAGCGGAGCTTTAAAGCCTGTAATGAAATTGAGAATATACAGGATATGACCTGCACCGAAGAAAAGCGCACCCCATAGGAAATACTTACGCTCCATATAATCGAGGAAGAAATCGCCGAGTGCACCGAGAAGAAGACCGCCGAGCATAAACGCCGCATAAGGAGTAAATCCCGAAGCGACTACACTGCATACACCTGTAAGCACAAAGCAGAGCGAACAGAGCATTTTTGCCGTAAGGGGTCGCTTAGCAAAAAACGGAATTTTACCTATAAAAAGTGTTGCCGTACCGGCAAAACCTGCAAAAACAAATGCTGCAATTTTAAATAACATCGCCAACCACTCCGTTTCTTTGATTCAGATATTACTTAACTTTAGATAACTGCACAACCATTTCACAATGAAGTGTGAACGGGAACATATCAACGGGTCGCATTTTTTTGACCTCGTAGCAGTTGCTGACAAGGTAGCGGAGATCACGCTCCAACGTTTCCGGGTTGCAGGAGATATAGACAACTCTGTCGGGGCTGAGGGTGACAACGCTTGAGAGGAAGCGTTTATCACTGCCTGCACGTGGAGGATCCATAAAGACAACGTCTGCCTTCTCGCCTGCTGATGCCATATCGCGCATAAACTCGCCTGCATCGGCACATATAAAGCGGATATTATCGGCCTTGTTGCGTGCGGCATTTGATTTTGCATCACGCACGGCAGAGGCATTAAGCTCGGCACCGATTACCTCACCAGCCTGCTTAGATGCGATGATGCCGATAGTGCCTGTACCGCAATAGGCATCTATAACTCTCTCTTTACCCGTAAGACCTGCGTACTCGATTGCAAGCGAATAGAGCCGCTCGGTCTGGGCAGGGTTTACCTGATAAAACGACTGAGGAGAAATACGGAAGGTACAGCCGCAAAGACTGTCTTCAATATATCCGTCACCGTAAACTGTTTTATTGATATCACCAAGCACGAGGTTGGTATGCTTGGAATTTATATTCTGCACAACTGTTGTGATTTCGGGGTGAGCCTTGAGAAGTGCACCGACAAAATTATTCTTTGACGGGAAAGCACTGCCTGCAGTGACAAGCACGACAAGAATCTGACCGCTGTTATATCCCTTTCTTATAAGCACGTGACGCAGGAAGCCGACGCCCGTATCTTCATTATAGGGACGAAGCTTGAACTTAGGCAGAAGATTGCGGATGGTGACGATAATTTCATCCGCCTTTTCATCCTCTATCATACAGCTGTCGACGTTGACTATACGGTGAGAGCTGCTCTGATAGACACCCGAAATAATCTTGCCGCCGCGTGTAGTGCCGAACGCCGCCTGCACCTTACAGCGGTAGTGATATGGGCTTTCCATACCGACTATCTTGCCTACCCTGCCGAATCTGCCGAGCAGCTTTTCGACCTTCGCCTGCTTGAATTTAAGCTGACGCGGATAATCCATATTCTGCAGCTGACATCCGCCGCATTTTTTTGCAAGGGCACAACGCTTTGTTTCCTGCAAGGCTTTTTCCTCCAAAAAATTTATAATCCGAGCAGACGCTTTGCATTGAGCGAAAGTATCTGCTCTTTTTTATTATCATCAATAGGAAGTGAACGCAGAATTTCGATTTCTCTTGAAGCGTTACTCCACGGTGAATCGGAGCCGAAAAGAATTCTGTCCGCACCGTGATTTTTGACAACTCTCAGAAACTGCTCTGTCGGGAAGCATTCAAAGCCCATTGAGGTATCAAGATAAACATCTCTGCCGACAAGGTAACGCTCAACATCATCCCACATAGCATGACCGCCGAGATGAGCGATAACAAACACACCGCCCTGCACTTCATCGAGCATTTTTGCAAAACGCTCGGGAGTAGAATTAAAGGGCTCAGGCATACCCGGGTCAAAGCCGCCGTGATGAAGAATTATCAGACCTTTTGAGAATGCGTAATCGTAAATACGAAGCATACGCATTTCATCGGGATAAAAACGCTGATACTCCGCGTGGAGCTTTATGCCTTTTAAACCGAGTGAAGCGACAAGGTCGATATCACGCTTATAATCATCAGTATCGGGATGAATACCGCCGAAAGTGACTATTCTCTCCCCTGCTGACTGTGCCGCCCAGGTATTGGTGGTAACGGTCTGTGACGGTCTGGTGACAACGGGCTGTGTAACGCTTATATCCACACCCCACATATCCATATGCTCAAGCAGGCTGTCACGGGTCATTTCGGTCAGGGCTACATAATTGTGACCGAACTTCACCGTATTGTCCATAAGGGTCTGCCTTGCTCTCGGGGCAAGTGAATCGGGGAAAATATGAGTATGAAAATCGATTACCATTTTATATCAGCTCTCTTATTTTACACCTGTAATTCTGAAGCCGAAGCTGTAAGTTTTGAAAGGATGAAGAATATAGGGCTCACGAAGGCAGGCATAGCCCGGCATATCGCCGCCGACACCGCAGGAGCAAGCATCGATACCGACTGAGATATAATCGTCATCCTCAAGCTCATACAGGTGCTTTGCCTTTTCAAGCTTCTCCTGACTGTAGTTACGTACGTTGAACTCAAAGCTGCCGCCGTCGAGTGCCTCGTAGCAGAAGCCTCTGCCGTCGGCATCGGTAAGCTTAAGACTGCGGACATCGACACGTGTTCCGTTCTCCTGAGGACGCATATAGCGGTGCTCAAGACCTTCGACATCGGCAAAGTGCCTGTCGATACGTGCGCCTGTCTTACGGTCGCAATAACACTCGTGCGGACCTCTGCCGTACCACTCTGCATTACGCAAATCGTTAGGACAGCCGAAGCGCAGACCGACCTTGAGCATCTTGAGGAAGTAGCCCATAGAGCTGTGACGCACTTCGATACTGCCGTTGGAACTGATAGTATAAACCGTCCTAACATTACCTGCAAGCGGAGCAAACCATTTGACGGTGACCTCACACTTTGTACTGCCTATATTATTCACCTTGAAGCCTGTTACAGTGCAAAGCTTGGTTGCATTGCGCCACAGGTATTTTGGATGGATAAACTTAATCTGCGGCACGAAGTTGAGATAAGCCGCATCGTTATCGGTAAGAGCACGGAAGAAGTTGGGTCTGACGCCTTTTTCAGGCTCGAGCATCTCTTTACCGCCCATTACGACAGAGGAGAGAATACCGCGTGTAAACTCAACATTTATAAGCGGAGATTTTACGATAAGGTTTCTGCCGCTCTTCATTACGTCAAGTGCGTGCTCACCGTCAGGAAGTGCAGGAAGTGCACTGTCTTTGAGTACAAACTGCTCAAAGGTCATTTCAAAGCCCTTGGCACCCCATGAATACTCATCGTTGAGTTTCCACGAGAAGGTAAGGACACACTCACCCTCGGGCATATCACCCAGGTCATAGGGTACGGTGACTTCGACAGAGCTCTGCGGCTCAATCATAACAGTGCCGAATGTGCCCTCGTGGAAGATTTCGCCGTTGCAGGCAATCTGCCAATCGAGTCTGTAACGACTGTGATTGATAAAGCAGTGCTCATTGACAATCTCGAACTTACCTGCATTGAGGTCAACTGCTCTTGCGGTAACGTCGGCATAGCATTTCTTTACTTCGTAGTATGAAGGATGCGGAATTCTGTCGGCACCGATGATACCGTTTGCACAGAAGTAGTAGCTGGATGCACCCTCTTTGAAATCACCGCCGTAGAGCCATTTTTCAGTTCCATTGTCGTTTACGTGTATAGCCTGGTCTACATAGTCCCAGATAAAGCCGCCGCAGAGGTGGTCATACTGCTTGAATGCATCTATGTACTCTTTGAAATTGCCGAGGCTGTTTTCCATAGCGTGAGCATACTCACAGAAAATAACGGGTCTGTCCTCATAAAACTTGGGGTCAATCGGCTTACTGTCTGCAGCAAGCATATTGAGCACGTTTTCAATTATATTAACCTTGATTTCCTGCTTCTCTGCGAGCTTTTTGACATAGCTCTCGACAGGATACATACGGCTGATAAAATCGGATTTATCGAAATTAAACTCACCCTCATAATGAATGAGACGTGTATCGTCAAGGGCAAGGATAGCCTTACGCATATAGGCAAAATTCTCACCGTCGCCTGCCTCATTACCGAGTGACCAGAAGCAGATACAAGCGTGGTTACGGTCACGGAGAACCATACGCTGAGCACGGTCGACACAAGCGGCAGTCCATCTCGGGTCGTCACCGGGACAATTCTTACGGCGGACGCCGTGACTTTCAAGGTCGGTTTCATCCATAACGTAGAAGCCCATCTCATCACAAAGATCATAAAGGAAAGGATCGTTGGGATAATGGCTGGTACGGATTGAGTTGATATTTGCCTGCTTCATAAGGGTAAGGTCGGCATAGTAACGCTGTCTGGGTACTGCCCAGCCGTTGTCGGGATCATAATCGTGACGGTTGACACCCTTGATGAGCACCTTTTTACCGTTTATATAAAGCACGTTGCCCTTTTTCTCGACACGCTTGAAGCCGATACGTGAGGTTTTTGCACAGAGGATATCCTCTTTTGTACGCAGAACAACCGTAACGCGGTAGAGGTTGGGCTCTTCGGCTGACCAATGCTTCGGCTCGGGAATGACCTGAGAGAAGTTGAAATAGCTTTCGCCCGGATTCACAATAATCTGTTCACTGCCGATAACCTGCGGATTCTCTTTATCCTCCATAAACAGAACATCGGCAAAGACGGCGATAGGATTCTCACCGAAATTGCGAAGCTGAATTTCAACATCAAGGTTACCGTCTTTATACTGCTCGTCGAGCTGTGCCTTTGCATAGAAATCCCAGATAGTGACCTTGGATTCGGCAAAGATATAAACCTCACGGTAGATGCCGCTGAAGAACCACATATCCTGGTCCTCGAGATACGTACCGTCGCTGTAACGGTAAACTTCGGCTGTGACAAGGTTTTCACCGGGCACAAGGTACTTGGTGATATTGAACTCGGCAGGAGTCATTGAACCCTGAGAGTAGCCGACACGCTGACCGTTGATATAGAGGAAGAAAGCAGATTTGACCGCACCGAAGTGGATGAAGATTTCTCTGCCCTCGAAATTATCGGGCACAGTAAACTTACGGCGGTAGATACCCACTTCGTTCTTAGAGTGGCTGATTTTGGGTATCTGACGCTTTGAGGTTGAAAGAGCACCCGGAATAAATGAACACAGGTAGACGTTTTTGCCGTAGCCTCGGAGCTGCCATACTGAAGGCACGTCGATATCGTCCCACGAGCTGTCGTCAATTGAGGTGCTGCTGAACTCACCCGGCAGCTTGTCAACACCCTGCTGCCAGTGAAATTTCCACATACCGTTGAGAGTCTTTTTATAGGGCGGCTCCTCACCGTAGACAGCCGCCTTGAAATCGGAATAAGGATAAGCAAGGGTATGGGCATCCTCCTTATTCTCTTTGATTATCAATGGATTTTCCCAATAAAGCTTTTCTTTCATTTTTACAAGCCTCCGTTTAAGGAATTTCAAAGCTCAAAACGAGCATATTTATTTTATTATACAATAATCGCAAACTATATTCAAGTATTATAAGACTTGAAAATAAATAAACCGACAGAAATCTGTCGGTTTAACAAAGACTATTTTTATTGAACAACAAGCTCATCGGGATAGGTTTCGATAACGGGAGCAGTTGTTGCAGTAGTACCTCTTGCTTCGTTGAGGTCACGGAAATAGATACTGTGATACTTATCCGCAAAACGCTCAGCCTCGGTACCTTTATCGCCGTAAATGATAAGGTCGGTACAGTACTTGAAAGCATTGTCTGCAATTTTCATGACACTTGCGGGAATATATATAAGCTTCAATGCCTGACAGCCGAAGAATGCAAGCTCACCTATTGACCTGATACCGCCGTCAATCTGAACACGCTGAAGATTGTAGCAATCGGTAAAGGCATTATCGACAATCTGTGTGCAATTTTTGCCGATATGTACACTTTCGATAGTAAGGCTGCCTTTAAAAACGGTGCCGAAATCCGTTACAGGCTTACCTTTGATCATATCGGGGATGTAAAGGTTAGGAACATTACCGACATACTGGGTAAGAACAATGTGATCGGAATATTCATCAAACTTATAATCACCCTGTACACCTGAGATGGGAAGCTCCTTCGGAGGCTCAGTAGCAGGGACGGTGGTGACTTCAGGCTCGGGAGTTGCAAGGCAGGCTGTAAAGGAGAACAACATTACAGCACACATAAGCAAAGCTAAGATTTTTTTCAATATATTCACCTTGTTTCAATTCATATTGCATATTGATAATATCATATATAAAAGTAAAATGCAAGCCGATTAAAGCTCTGCTATAACCTCTACCTCTGCAAGCACACCTTTGGGAAGGTCTTTAACTGCAACACAGCTGCGTGCGGGCTTGGAAGTAAAATATTTAGCGTAAACCACGTTGAAAGCTGCAAAATCAGCAATATCTGCAAGGAAGCAGGTTGTTTTAACGGCGTTATCAAAACCGGCACCGGCTGCCTTAAGCACTTCGGAAAGGTTTTTCATAATCTGCTCAGCCTGCTCGATAATGCCACCCTCGACAACGTTGCCGGTTGCAGGGTCAACAGGAATCTGACCCGAAGTGAAGATAAGATTGCCTGTAACGATAGCCTGTGAATAAGGGCCGATAGCTGCAGGTGCCAAAGAAGTAGATATAACCTTCATACAGAAAATCTCCTTAGTGATTGTGAAATTCATAAAATAAAAAAGCCCTGATGGACTCGTACCTGTCAAAGCTTTTATTGCTTAATATATTAACGCTTTTATATAACGATGTCAAGGAAAAATTACGGCAGCTGAAGCTGTAGAATCTGAACGTTAACAAATTGTTTTCAAAAGCTTATTGACAAGCGAACATTTGTTCGTTTATGATTATTGCAGGGTTAATTTCAGCAGGACAAAGGGTCTGCTCCGTGCTGAAAAACAGCCCTATATCATTAAACGGAGGGACACAGTGAACAGTAACACACCAAGCCTCACACTGCGTGAAGGCGACACAGTAGCAACAGAATGGTCACAGGTATCTTACGACAGATGGTGTGCTGAATCTCACGCTCAGTACACTGTCGTACCCGGAATGAGATTGGTAAATATTTATGAAATTGTCGATTCGGTTATAGAAAACGACCTGAGTGAAACCGAGCGTACAGCCGTAATACTGCACTACTTTGAAGGAAGGAGCAAAAACAAAACGGCTGAAATAATGGGCACGTCTTATTCAAACGCTCACGCTGCACTCAGAAGAGCCGAGAAAAAGCTGCATCTCATTCTCAAACACCTTATTGACTGCGAGGAGTACAAGGAAGAAAAGAGTGAATTTTAAGTTTTGAAAGAAAGGATAATAAATGGAAGAAAACGATCTTATTAAACTTGCAGATGAATACGCTGAAAACATAAAACTGCTTGACCGCTCAATAGCTCAGTGCCATGAAGCAATAAAGCAAGCAAGTGAAAACAACCGCAAAGCGATTGTGGCAAGACTTAAAGCAAACCTGACTCAGATGTACAGGCAAAGACGCGAACTTGCTGAAACAGAAAACCATCTGCGATACTATTACTCCGCAGAGGAGGATAAGAAAGCAGTATGAGAAACTGTAATATAAAAATCGGAAACGACGGACAGGTTACCGTATCACAGGTAACCGAATACGTAGAAGAGCACGGTGCTACACAGCTTGTAATAACACTGAACAACGAACTTAAAAGTGACAGCATCAGCTACTACACGCTGTGCTTCAAGCCCGGTGCGGCACTTAAAAATCCGCCTGACGTAAAAATAACGAGTGATATGATTGAGCCTTCAGACGATGGCACACTCACCTATCCCCTGCCGTCTTCACTAACAGCATTCGGCTCACTTGATGTACAGGTACAGGCACATATTATCGACGCCAACGGCATAATGGCAAGCCTCATAAAATCGCCCGTATTCAGGCTCAGTTTTGAACCTTCGATTACGGGTGACGAAGAGTTTATCATAGGTGAGGATGACGGATTTATAAGCCTTATTCACTCTGCGCTGGCTCAGCTTAACCTCACAGTAGAAGAGGTTGAGGAGCTTTATGACAGACTGACCGAAGCATATGAAAACGGAGAATTCAACGGCAAAGACGGTAAAGACGGTGAAAAAGGTGACAAGGGTGACAAAGGCGATAAAGGTGATAAAGGTGAATCAGCCGAAATAAACGGACAAAAAACAGTAACCTTAAAAGGCGGAAAGTGCTGTGAAATAGTGCAGGACGGAGAAACACTGACGCTGAACATTGACGGCGTACCCGTATATCACACATTGCCCGAAAGAGCCGACGACGGAGATATCTGTCTTTACTCACCTGCTAACTCGCTTAACGCTGCCGACAGTGCAAAGAAAATACACGTTGATTGGGAAGAATTCTACAAAGCGCTGGCTGTAACAGATGCACAGTTCAATATAAACTTTTTAAGTGCTGACGGTAACATTTGCGGTCAGTTATATGCAACATCATTCAACGGAGAGGAAGGTACAGATAAGTTTTTTCAGTATACTAACGGCAACGAAGAATGGCAACTATCATTCCGCAACGACGTATTTGCTCCTGACGAAAGTGTTTATATTAAAAACGAAGAGATGGTACAGCTCGACACGTTACCCGAGAGTTTCAATCTCCCTGTTTTTACAAGCACAGATACGGAATTCACCGACATAAACGGTGATATTTTTTACGCCCCGCTTAAACTTATGGTTTACAGAGACGGTTGGAATCCACTTATAACGGTTGAAAACACAGGCAGCGGTTTAACTTTACAACAGGTGGCAGACCTTGCAGCTAATACAGAATCAAGGCACACGCACGATAACAAAAAGACCCTTGACGGTTTTTATTGTGAAGCGAGCGAATATAAACCGTCTGAGGGTGATTTTCCTATCGGTGACGGTGCTATAAAGTCAAACAGATTAACATTCAATGAACACGATATTCGTTATACCGATGACGGTGATGTAATATCGGGCGTTGAAAAAACAGACAGTGAAATTACAATTCACCTTGCAGAGGTTACAAATTCAAGCGGTGTTACAATTCCCAAAGAGCCGATTGTTATTCCGCTCGGTGGAGACTCAGGTGATATTCCCGATGAAATTGAAACAGATGTAAATTCAAATCACAAATTGTGGTCGCAATGGAACAACCGACTTGCATTCGGTATGAATACTGCTTCTGCCCCTGTTCCGTTTTCGGTTAATGGACAGTTGTTTGCTGACGGTACTATTATGTCGCACAACAGCGGAAGTCAGGATAAAAACAGGTGGGGTTTTCACATTTATGAAGGCTATGCGAAAGATAACTATTCCCGAATGACTATGCTGTTAGATAAGCATAACAGCGAAGCAAACAAAAAACCGTCACTTGAATATTATTACTATATCGGTGCAAATCATCACGCAACCTCTTATGGTAATACAAAGATTGGTTCTGATGTAGCATATCATTCATTCTGTTTTGACCGTGACAAAATGACGGCATACGGTGAGATTGACAGTAAAATGCCGATTACATTAGCACGAATAAGCCTTGCCAACGATATAGACACGACTTACGAAACAGTAGCCGCCGCAGATACCGCATACGAGCCTGAAAACAACTATGCCGCAAATATTAAGTGTCTTAAATACATTGCATTGAAAAACGCTGAAAACGGTGCAATGTTCTACGATACGGACAGAAACAAGGCAGTTATAAAGGTTAACGGGATATGGTGTGACTTACCTGCGGAAACCATCACAGACCCGTCTTATGCGGTTTTAGGGCAGACTGGCGACAATACAGAGCGTGAAAATATCAATAGTGTTGCTTTGTGGGAGCAGGGTGTTATTGGCGGTGATAACGCCAATAATGACAGCCAATACCGCCTTAGAACAATTTCAACCATTCCGTCAAATGTACGCATAATAGAAGTAAATGACGGGTATGAGTATGCAATCTTATGTGCAAATTCATCCGGAAACACCATTCAAGGAAAAGCGTATTATGATTTTGATAATGGTGACTTCTCAACAACTGGTGCTATATATACCACTTCAAAAACAAACTTGAATGATGTTCGTTCTACTGTGGGTGAATACTGTTATTTCCGTTTGATTTTAAGAAGTACGGTAAGTACCGAAACACCTATTTCAGTAAACGAAGCTGTAAACCTTATGATGTACATTTGAGAGGCAACAAAATGATACACGCATTTTTATCTGTGTTCGGACTTTACATAGCGTATTTTCTGCATATGATTGAGGTGTTTTTTATATGATTTATCGCTCACCTTTCAGAGCAATATCAAGGCAGACTACACAGTACAAGAAGAAAGGTAACTGGAAGCTCGGTTACCACACAGGAGTTGACAGAGTGTGCGACAGTGACCGTGTTCTTGTTGCCTGTACTGACGGCACTGTTACTCGTGTGAATTCCTGCGGTGAAAGCTACGGCAACCACATTGTATTCCGCACCGATGACAACCACAGTATTCTTTACGCACATATGGCTGACAAACCTGCTGTTAAGGTCGGTGACAGAATTGTCAGCGGTCAGATACTCGGCAGAATGGGCAACACGGGCAACAGCTACGGTGCACATCTGCATATCGAGGTGCAAAAATCAAAAACGTGGGGCTACGGCAAGAATCTTATAAATCCCAACAGCGTAATTAACTGGGAAAAATTCAGCGACAAAGAAGGTGACTTTATGGCAAAGGTTTGGAAAAACGGCAGTACATCTGAAAAGGTCTATCAGACAGTTGCCGACTGCAAAGCAAAGAAGAACAGCATAGGTTCACTTGACGCAAGAGAAGCTGCAACCTGCGTTGCGATAATTGACGGCTGTTATCTTGTTACATATTCTGCTGCAGGCACTACAAAGGCAGGCTTTGTGGCTTACACAGGAGGTGTAAAGTGACCCCGGAAGAAATTGAAAGACGGCTTTTTAAAGCAGAAGAAAACATCGAAACATTATTCGGACGCACAAACAAGTTCAATGAAGAAATGGCTACAGTTACAACTAAGCTTGATAACATATTGGTAACGCTCGGCGAACTGAAAGCAAGTGTAGTACAACTACAGAGCAGACCCGGCACAATGTGGGATAAGCTTGTGTTTGCAATGATAGGTGCAGGCACAACCGCATTCATCAGTTTTATTGTGAAATAAACCGCACATCGTAGGGGCGATTCACGAATCGCCCTAATAATGAAAGGAGTGAAAAGATGAAAATCAACTGGAAAGTAAGACTAAGGCAGCCTGCGTTCTGGATCGCGACAATACCCGTTGTAATCTCGTTCGTATACTCGGTGCTTGCACTTGCAGGTGTTGTGCCCTCTATAACAGAGGAAGCAATTCAGAACGTATTTATTACAATCGTCGCAGTGCTTGCACAGCTTGGTATTACCGTTGACCCGACAACAAAGGGCATCGGGGACAGCGACAGAGCTATGAAATACGACAGACCCAATTAAAAAAAGCCGCCCTCAGGCGGCTTTTTTATTACCATTTTATAGATACTGTTGTGCCTTCAGAAGTGCACTCGACACCGTCGATTTTGCTTGCAGCCTCGACAAATGCATCGCACATCTCCTGATCAGGGAACGTGAGTGAGCTCTCGAGTGTAAGTGAATCGGGCTCGACCTTATCGGCAAGGTGGAAACCTGTTGCCCACCAGGTGAGCGTTGCATCACGCTTGACATAAGTCTGCTCACTGTCATAGACCTCGATTGAAACCGGCATCATTTCTTCATCTGTCGCACAGTTGTAGAACATACCGAGCTGACCGTCGGGACGGTTATAGAGACCAACCTCACCACCGACAAACATATTGAAAACGTAGTTGCCTTTCCATATCTGGATCATCCAGTCTTTACCGCCGTACTCAAAGAAAATACGCTTGGTATTATAATCAAAAGCAATTTTCGCAAAAAGGTCGTAAAGAGGAGTGAAGCCGAACTGACGCTGCCAGCAATCGTTTGTAGCATAGAACTGGTCATAAACAGCATTATATGCAAAGCCGCTGTCGAAAACACCTTTGTCATAATTTGTGCCGAAAACCTCACCTGTTTCAGAATTGTAGAAAGCACCGAGATTAACAGACTTGGGTGTACCGTCGCTCTGCTCGTAATCGATACAGAACTCGCTTATATTATCGCGGTCCGTCGGACGAAGATATACTTTAGTGTTGTTTATACCGTACTTAAAAAAGCTGAGTGCATTGACAAGGTTGTCAAAAAAGTTAGCTTCATTTGTCTCTTCCTGAATCTGAACGGGCTGATCTGCAGTAGCGGCAAAACTGACAGCAGAAAAAGCCAGGACAATACTCAGGATAACCGAAATAAATCTTTTCATTTTTTCCTCCTTCAAAATTCCATATCATAACAATCTTACCAATTATATCACAATATACATCGTTTGGCAACAATTTATTCACAAATCATACAAACAAAAAACCTCACTGCGATAAACAGTGAGGTTTTAGACTTACAATATATTGCCGAAAGGCTCAAGGCTGCGCCCCAGTATGCCGTTCATATGGGCTATTGCCGTACCGTAGTTTGTTATCGGCACACCCGAATCCTCTGCCTGACGGATACGATACTGCATCTCACGCTCATTGAGCATACAGCCGCCGCAATGAACGATAAGAGCATAATCCGAAAGCTCTTCGGGAAATTCACCGCCTGAAGTAAACTCAAACTCAAGCTCTTTACCGCTGTGCTTTTTAATCCAGCCCGGAAGCTTGACGGTACCGATATCGTTACACTGTCTGTGATGGGTACAGCCCTCGGAGATAAGCACCTTATCACCGTCGCTAAGTTTATCGAGCATTGCCGCACCTCTGGCAAGAGTCGGCAGATTACCCTTATAGCGTGCAAAAAGGATTGAAAACGAAGTAAGCGGCACGCCCTCAGGCAATACCGAAGAAACGTACCCGAAAGCCTGCGAATCGGTAATGACGAGTGCAGGCGGATTCTTAAGAGCTTCAAGAGTTTTTACAAGCTCTTTATCTCTTGTAACAACTGCCAGAGCACCGGAATCAAGAACATCACGTATAGTCTGCTGCTGAGGCAGGATAAGTCTGCCCTTAGGTGCAGACTCATCAATCGGTGTGACAAGCACAACCGTATCGCCTGCATTTATTATATCGGCGACAACACGCTTTTCATTTTTCTCTGTCTTTGCCGCCTCGGAAATCTTATTTTTAAGCCGCTCAATATTAATACCGCTTACCGCACTGACGTATATTTCTTTTTCCGTTTCGGCAGGTATATCTTTAATTAAATCGGATTTATTATAAGCAATTACATAAGGCAGTTTTTTGGACTCAAAGAGCGAGACAAGCTCACTGTCGGAATCGGTCATACCCTTTGATGCATCAACGACAAGCACCGCTATATCGGCGAAGTTAAGCACCTGCTTTGCACGCCTGACACGCATAAGACCGAGCTCGCCCTCATCATCGATACCGGGTGTATCGATAATAACAACCGGACCGAGAGGCAAAAGCTCCATAGCTTTTTTTACGGGGTCGGTCGTGGTACCCTTGACATCGGAGACAAGAGCAAGTGACTGACCCGTAACAGCATTGACAACGCTTGATTTACCTGCATTGCGAAGCCCGAAAAAGCCGATATGAAGTCTTTCGGCGGAAGCAACACTGTTAAGTGACATTTGGTTCCCCTCCTTATCAGAAGCGGAAATCTCTTCTGTTTGAGTTTCTGATATCCTTGATATTCTGAGTTGCGATATCTCTTACCTTATCCTTCGGGATTTTCTTGAGTTCATCGAGAATCATACTGTAGCCGATTTCCTTTGTGGCAGAGCTTGCGTAATCTTCAAGATACTCGGTAAGAGTCATAAGCGCATTGGGGTGACAACAGTTTATAATCTGACCAGTTTTACAAAGGCTCATAAATCTGTCGCCCGTTCTGCCCTCACGGTAACAAGCGGTACAGAATGAGGGAATATGTCCGTTTTCCATAAGCCAACGGACAACCTCGTCGAGTGTACGCTGATCGGAAACGTCAAACTGCTCGGAATCGTGCGGTCTTTCTTCCTCAGTATAACCGCCGACAGATGTACGGGAAGCACCGCTAATCTGCGAAATACCAAGGTTGAGCACACGCTCACGCACCTGCTGAGATTCACGGGTTGAGATAATCATACCCGTATAAGGCACTGCAAGACGGATACAAGCAATAATCTTCTCGAAGATTTCATCGGGAATTGAATTGTCGAAAACGTCGGGGTCGATATCGTCTGCACGCTTGATTCTCGGCACGCTGATTGTATGAGGACCGACACCGTGGACAGCCACAAGATGCTCTGCGTGCATAAGAAGACCTGCAAACTCGTACTTATAAAGTTCAAGGCCGAAGAGCACACCTAGACCGACGTCGTCAATACCGCCCTCCATAGCTCTGTCCATAGCCTCGGTATGGTAAGCGTAATCGTGCTTGGGACCTGTCGGATGGAGTTTGAGATAGCTCTCCTTATGATAAGTTTCCTGGAAGAGGATATAAGTGCCGATACCTGCATCCTTGAGCTTGCGGTAATTCTCAACTGTTGTTGCGGCAATATTTACATTGACTCTGCGGATTGCACCGTTTTTGTGGTTAATGCTGTAAATAGTCTTGATACACTCGAGTATATACTCAATCGGATTGTTTACGGGGTCTTCACCTGCTTCGATTGCAAGGCGCTTGTGACCCATATCCTGCAGGGCAATAACCTCGTTCTTAACCTCTTCCTGAGTCAGCTTTTTACGTGCGATATGCTTATTCTTGAGGTGGTAGGGGCAGTAGACACAGCCGTTTACACAGTAGTTGGAAAGATAGAGCGGTGCAAACATAACGATACGGTTTCCGTAGAAAGCAAGCTTGATTTCTTTTGCAATTTCGTATATACGCTCAACCTTTTCGGGAATTTCGCAGGCAAGAAGCACACTTGCCTCACGGTATGTAAGGCCTGCACAGACAGTACCGTCTGCCGTCTTCTTAGGACGGGCTTTTTCGAGTATTGAGTCGATAAGCTCGACGTTATTCTTATTCTGCTCGGCATATTCGAGCGTTGCAAGTATTTCCTCGTGGCTGATAAACTCTTCTGCCTTGAGTGATTTAGGGTTGTAGTTTGCCATAGTTTACTCCTTCTTGACATCACCGCGTGACTCAACAACACGGTAACCGATTTTTTTCATTGAACTTTTTATTTTTCTTATATTTTCTGCCGCTTCCGTACCGCTTGAGAGCTTGCCGTTATAGAGGTTATATTTTGCTCTTGCATCTTCAGGCGAAAGATTCGGCATAATAACGTTTGCACCTGAGAGTATTCCTTTTTCTCTGCCCTGCGGGTCAAGTGTAGCCAGTGCCGTTGTAGCAGGCAGGAGCACCTTCGGACAGATAAGCCTGATTATCGAGAGCAGGTAACAGGTAAGCTCTGCACTGCCCGCATCAAAATCGGCAAACGGAGTATCACTGTGCGGAATGAAAGGGCCTATGCCGCACATATCGGGCTGAAAGCTTTCGATAAACAATAAATCATTTGCAATATGTTCAGTAGTCTGATAAGGTGAGCCGACCATAAAGCCGCAACCAACCTGATAGCCGATATCTTTAAGGTCGCCAAGACACTGCATACGGGTTGCAAGCGACATACCGTCCGGGTGAAGCTTTGCATAATGCTCACTCGTAGCGGTTTCGTGGCGGAGCAGATATCTGTCTGCACCTGCGTCATACAGCTTTTGATAACTTTTTCTATCACGTTCACCAAGCGAGAGCGTAACCGCACAATCAGGATATTTTGCCTTTATTGTACTTATAAGAGTGCAAAGCAATTCATCGGTAAAATGTGCATCCTCGCCGCCCTGCAAAACAAAGGTACGGATACCGAGCTCATACCCCTCGTCACAGCAGGAGAGGATTTCAGCTTCGGTCAATCTGTAACGCTCACAGTTTTTGTTAGCCGCCCTGATACCGCAGTACAAACAATTATTTTTGCAGATATTGCTGATTTCAATAAGGCCTCGGATATAGATATCGTTACCGTAATGCTCACGGCGTACGGTATCTGCCTTTTTGCGAAGAAGCTCTGCGGTCTCTTCATCACGCTGAGAAATAAGGAGCATATATTCTTCCTTACTCAGGCTACGGCACTCGGCAAGCTTATTTATAAGTTCTTCTATATTATTATCCATGGCTTATCACATTTGAGTAAGCAGTCTTGACGCTGATACCGTCGAGCTTGCCGATTTTACCCGAGAGAGCAGAAATAGTATCCTGTGCGGCATCAACTGCAATACTGACAATACTGATACCTTTCTCTTTATAGGGTATGCCCATTCTGCCGATAATAATATCACCGTATTCGTGGAGCAGAGAATTGAGCTGCTCAACACTGTCTTTATTTTCAACAATAATGCCCATTACGGCCACTCTTGTATCCATAACAAATTCCTCCTTAAAAACAAATAAGCCACACCTGACACAGGTGCGGCTTTAATCGTATATGGGTACAGTATGCCCCTTGGAATACAAAAAAATAACTGCACCTTTCAGTCGGATAATTCCTCTTGTCAGGATACAGTTATTATAACTTATTTTTTAAGTTTTGTCAATCAGCCCTTGATGATGTCGCCCATCATACCGGGTGTGCAGAAAGCTGCATTTGACTCGTCGGTATCGATGTGCATAGCAAGAGCATAAGCAGGATTAAGACGGACAACAACGTCACCGAAGATAAGGCTTCTGCCATCGGACTCAACCTTAACGGAAACGATTTCCTTATCAGCAATGCCGTACTTCTCACCGTCTTCGGGAGTTGCGTGGATGTGACGCTTTGCAACGATAACACCCTCGCTGATTTCAACCTCACCCTTGGGACCTACGAGCTTACAAGCACCGCTACCCTCGATAACGCCACTCTCGCGAACGGGAGCAACAACACCGATTGAACGAGCATCGGAAGCAGAAATTTCAACCTGAGTTGCAGGTCTTTCGGGGCCAAGGATTGAAACAGCGGGGAAGCTGCCCTTGGGGCCGATAACTGCTACACGCTCTTCGCAAGCGAACTGACCGGGCTGTGAAAGGTCCTTCTTATGTGTAAGCTGATAGCCTTCACCAAAGAGGATATCAAGGTCCTTACGGGAAACGTGGACGTGACGTGCTGATGTTTCGATAAGAACAGGTTTATTCATTTTAGTAACATCCTTTCGTTAAAATAAAAATCAGAAAAGTTTGGAAAGCTTATTGTCCTTCTTCTTGATTGCCTTGATGATTGCACCGACAACAAGCGCACCGATAATACCGTAGACGATACCGAGAACTGCGCCTGCAAGAACGTCAGTACAGTAGTGAACGCCAAGGTAGATACGGGAGAAGCCGATAAGAGCTGCAAGAACGTATGCGGCAATACCCCACTTCTTGTTGTTTGCGAAAACAGCTGTTGCAAAAGCAAAAGAAGAAGATGTATGACCTGAGGGGAATGACCAGCTTGTGGGCATATGAACAACGTTCGGGAATACGTACTCAGCATTCCAGCGTGCTGTAAGCTCGGGAAGATTCTTAATGTTTTCCTGAACTCTGGGAAGAATGTTATTGAACATAGATTCCTTGCCGGCTTCAATAAATTCCTCTTTCATACCCATAAGGTTTTCCAGGCTGAACATAAAGCAGGGGCGGATTCTTGCAATCATAGGCTTGAGAATCTCGTTGTTGAGAATAAGCATAACAAGAAGAGCACCGAGCATTGTCATACCTGCTTTACGGGTCTTTTTGAAGATAAGGAGAATGACTGCGAAAACAGGCATAATCCAACCGTCACCAAGTGTTGTGATGACCTTCATTACTGTGTCAAGCACATCGTTGCCGATTGCAAAAACAGCGCTGAAAACTGAGAGGTCGAACTCATAAATTGACTGGAGAAAAGCACTCATTGTTTTTCACCGTTCTTTCTTATAAATTATTTGAATGCGTTGTAGATTGCGGTAATGAGAAGATTCTGAAGAGTTTCGCCGAAGAAGGGAACAATTCTTGCGATGAATGATACGTAGTACCATACGATATTGTCAGAAACGTAAGCAAGTGCTCTCATTTCATCTGTGTCGCCTACAACCTCGTAGAATGTGGGAGAGAATGTCTCATACTCCCAGGGGTTGTTTTCGTCAAGGTCGATGATACGGCAACCGCGCATTTCATCATCACCGTAGGACTGGAAAGTAGCACCGGGTGTGTTGACGATATCGATAGCAGAACCGTCAGCAGCCTTCATATTTGTGTGAACAACATAGTCGTTAACGTGGTCGTGACCTACGAAAACAGCGTTGACGTCACCCTGCTGAACAAACTTGCTCATCTGCTCACCGTGGATAGTGCTGGGACAGGGATTCTCGCGGAGGATTGAACCTGCCTCTGCATAGTTGGGGTCGAGAGCATAGAACTTGTTACCGCTCTGGAAGCCGTTGGGATCAAGCTCAGGTGTTTCGATAACATAGTCCTTGATTTCGAAGGGAACGATGTGCTGGAAAGCCATTGAAGGAACGGGCTCGCCGCCGTTAGCAGCCTTGAGAGCATTGGATGTGTTTACGTACCAAGCAAGCTGATCTTCGTGTATGTAATCGTAGCCACCGTTTGTTTCGTCATACATATTGGAATCGAACATCCAGAGGTTGTAAGCAACCTTTGTGCCGTCGGATGACTTGATTGTGAGGTTGTGTGTACCCATACCGTAGATTTCGGGGTCCGCATCGTAAGCAAGGCAGTTTTCATAACTGCGGTATGCTGCAAAGTGAGTTTCCTTTGAAACGTTCTCTGCATCGTGGTTACCGAAAACAAACGTAAAAGGAACGCCTGCCTCAGCAATAGGATCGATGATAGCCTTGATAGCGTACTTTGCATCCATCTTAAGATCGACTGTGCCTGTGTTGTCGCCTGTGAAAACAACGAGGTCAGGCTCGTACTTTTCAACAGCTGTTTCGATCATCTTGATCATACCGGGTGACGGGAACATATCGTCCTGTGTGTCTGCAATCTGGAGAATACGGAACTTACCGTCCTTATCGAACTGAAGAGTATTCTCGGGCTGAGCTGAAAATTCACCGGCAGCAGATACTGTAAGTGAGAAAAGCATTGCAGCTGCCATAACGAGTGCAATTACTTTAAGAAATGATTTTTTCATTATTAATATCCCCTTAATAATACTGTAAGCCGTCGGGCAGATTACTTCCGCCCGACAGCTTGATAAAGATTTTGTTAATTATTTCTTGTAGCTTTCTGCAACTGCAACAGCGCAAGCAACAGTAGCACCAACCATGGGGTTGTTACCCATACCGATGAGACCCATCATCTCAACGTGAGCAGGAACAGAAGAAGAGCCTGCAAACTGAGCGTCACCGTGCATTCTGCCCATAGAGTCTGTAAGACCGTAGGAAGCAGGACCTGCAGCAACGTTATCGGGATGGAGAGTTCTGCCTGTACCGCCGCCGGAAGCAACAGAGAAGTACTCCTTACCGTTTTCAAGTGCCCACTTCTTGTAGGTACCTGCAACGAGGTGCTGGAAACGTGTGGGGTTGGTTGAGTTACCTGTGATGGAAACGTCAACACCCTCGTGCTTCATAACTGCAACGCCTTCAAGAACGTCGTTTGCTCCGTAGCAACGAACCTTTGCGCGTTCACCGTCTGAATATGCTTTTTCCTTAACGATTTTAAGTTCGCCTGTGTGGAAATCATATTCTGTTTC
>JAZSEX010000117.1:0-12321 GCA_045531935.1 Acutalibacteraceae bacterium
ACCGCCGTTGCCGAGACCTGCATCGGGCTCGCAGTCGTAAAGCTTGTCAAGCTTTATGCCGAATGAAGAAAGTGCTTTGTCAATAGTATCGGTAAGGTTGAGGTTGAAAAGGTTGTTCTTGAGAGAACGACCCATAAGAAATTCCATTGAAAGATAGTAAACGCTCTTGCAATCGGTTTTCTTAGCTTCATGTGCAAATTCCGCTCTGCCCTTGGTGAGCATATCGCGGATAACCATTGCAACAGCCTTGTAATAATGCTCGTATGTTGCCTCTTCGGGAGTTACACCGAAAAAGTGTGAAAGTTTGCCGGCGATAAGCTCCTTTGCTTGTGCCGTAGTTAATGAATAATTCATACAAAACCTCCAAAAAAGTTGCTGAAAATGGGTGTCTTTTATGACATCTGTATACATATTATACTAAAATTGCACGAATTTCAATACCTAACAGAAAAAATATTAAAAAAGATTGATTTTTTTGAAAAATCAATCTTTTTTTGTGTGATTTATATACTTGTAACACTGCTGTCCAGACCGAAACTGACACTGAGTGCTTTATTGATTCTGTTCATATCAACTGCGTCAAGGTTACCCATTTTTTCTTTGAGACGTCTTTTGTCTATTGTTCTTACCTGCTCTAAAAGCACGATTGAGTCTTTGGCAAGACCGCAGCCGTCAGCATTTACTTTGATGTGTGTGGGCAGACCGGTTTTATATTTCTGGCTTGTTATTGCGGCTGCAATAACTGTCGGGCTGTATTTGTTGCCTACGTCATTCTGCACGATAAGTACTGGGCGTATTCCGCCTTGCTCTGAGCCTACAACGGGACTCAGGTCAGCGTAGTATATTTCTCCGCGTTTTACATTCATAAACTCACTCTCCGATATATATGTGCGGCGACACCGCTTGTATAGTTATTTTTGCCGTCAAGCTGTGTACTTAATCATCGGGGAGCTGATTTTTTTACTAAGATATATTATGTAATCTCTTTGAATTTGACAGTGATATCTTTAGCTTCGTACTCAATAAATGTCGGAGTAAAATTTTCTTTATTTATATACATTATATAGTTACCGTATTTTGAAGTACCTTGCAGTATGTATGTCTGCTCGTTTAAGGTTGCTTTTTCGGGAAGTGAGACTATAGCAGAATATACAGCGTTTATCAGCTGTGTCTGGTGCTGTGTTTCTTCTGTGATAAATTCAAGCTCGCCGAGTGAATATACGGTTGAGCTGCCGTCGGTTGAAAACGTAAGGCCGCTGACTTCTTCAGGTGAAGAAAAAACAGCGCTGCAGCCGTTTTCATTGCAACTGAAATCGGCTGTATACGCTGTTGAGTTAAACTGAATATCTGCTTTTGCATTAAAAATGCGGTTAACACATATCTCGGCAGGTTTGTTATTGAAACTGCATGAGCAGAGCATAACACATAAACCTAACGATAATGCAATGAGCTTTTTCAAGCTGCTGTCATCCTTTCCGAATTTTATTCGTAATCGGAAAGCAGCCCGGGTAAAATTTTTATCATATCAGTCGGAGTCATACCTGCCTGAGAGAGCGACTTTGCCGCAACGTCACCGCAAGCACCGTGAATGTAAGTGCCGAGCATTGCCGCTTGCATAAGTGAATAACCCTGAGCAACAAGACCTGCAATTATACCTGCAAGCAGGTCACCGCTTCCGCCCCGTGCCATACCTGCATTACCTGTGCGGTTTACGTAAACCTGTTCACCGTCGGTTACAACGGTGTTCGCACCCTTGAGTACAACTACGATGCCAAACTGTTTTGCTACGGCTTTTGCAAGCAGAATTCTGTTTGACTGAACCTGCTCTACTGTAAGTTTTAACAGCCTTGCCATCTCTCCCGGGTGAGGTGTGATAACCGCTCTTCCTCTGACTGCTTCCAGCATATTTATATTCGCAGATATAATATTTATGCCGTCTGCATCAATAACTGTCGGGCAGGAGGTTTCTTTGAGTAATTCTTCGACAACGCTTGTAGTGCCCAGTGTGTTGCCGAGACCGCAGCCTACCAGCATACAGTCTGACTTTTCTGCGGCAGGTATAAGAGATTCGAGTGCACCTCTTGCAAGGAAGCCTTCCTCACAGTAGGGCAGGGGCATCATAACCGGCTCGTTGAGCTTTGGTGCTATTGCAGGGTAAGCGGCATCGGGAAATGCGCAGGTTACAAGACCTGCACCGATTTTTACCGCGCCTGATGCGGCGAAAAATGCTGCACCGGGATATTTTTTACTGCCGCAAACGTTGAGCACCTTACCGTAGTCACCTTTATTAGAAAGAGGATTACGCTTGTTGAAGCTTGGCTTGAAGCTTTTGGGGAATACAAAAAATTCCTCCTGCACTACGGATTCGTCAAGGCCTATATCTACTGTTCTTACTTTGCCGCATAATGAGCAAGCAGGCTTGATCACGTGTGCAGGTTTACGGCAGCTGATCGCAAGTGTCAGGTCAGCTTTTATACATTCGCCGTTTACTGCGCCTGTGTCGCATTCTGCTCCGCTGGGCAGGTCGATAGCTACAACTTTTGCTTTTGAAGCGTTGATCGTTGAAAAAATCTCAGCTGTGCTTTCGTCTGCTTTTCCTTTAAAGCCGAAACCGAATACGCTGTCGATTATAATGTCAGCTTTTTTGATGATTTCACAGGAATTTTCCTTATCTGTCAACCAATCGGTGACAGAAATGCCATTCATTCTGCCGAACATTGTAACAGCATCATCAGCAACGGGTTGACCGCAGGCGAGAATAACATTTACGTTATAGCCTTTTGAATGCAGATGTTCTGCAGCAACAAAGCCGTCACCGCCGTTTTTGCCCTTGCCGCATACAACTGCGACCTTCTCGTTAAGTGTCAGGTATGCTTTTTCTGTCATTTCAGCACAGGCTGTACCTGCGTTATACATCATATCAAGGTAAGCGTAGCCTTTTTCGTTGGCACTTGCCTCAATCTGCTTCATCTGAGCGGAAGTGTAAATTTTCATACTCTTTCCTCTTATCAAGAGAGTTGACTATCCTTTTAGGATTAGCCAACTCTCAAAGAATTTTATTTTACAATACCTTCAAGGAAGTTGACCTCGTCAACCTTACCCTCGGCATCAATGCGGAATGTTTTTATCTCGTGAGGCAGGAAGTCAACCTTGAATGCAGCATCAAGCATATCGCACATAATGTATGTGCGTGTCTTCTTACCCTGAGTTTCAAAACATCTGATGATTGCGTCGCCTGAGCCGTCTTCACAGAGTTTGAATGCTGTTGCAATAACATTGTCTGCAGTGATTTCAAGGAAGCTATCCTTCTGCGGTCTGCCGCTTCCCTTGTGGTAGCTTTCTGCTACAGTAACGGGTCTGCAGTTGAATTTTGCAGCGAGCTTCATAATCTCGGTGTTTTCAACTTCACCCTCATGCGGGAATATTGCATACTCAAATCTCTGCATACCTTCATCTGTGAAGTTGAAGTCTGCAGCAGGTCTGTGTGAGTAGTGGTCAGCAAAAATAACGTTTCTGATTGCTGTCATACGCAGTGTCGTATCGGAACAGTCGTAGCTGTACTTACCGTCGTTGATGACTGCAATACCTGCACGCTTGCCGTTAATGGTTGATGTGATATCAGCCCACTGCTGAGTCGGCTCTTCTTCACCGTTGCAAGGACGCTTGATGTAACCGCAGGGAATTTCGTAAGTAGAAATCGCATCAGTGCCGCCAATGTTGAAGGGGATTTTGAGCATTGTAAACTGCTCGCTCCAGTTAGCCTTGCACTTGACTCGGATTACCTTCTTGCCCTCTGTCAGGCAGAATTCCTGGGTGAGTGTTGAAGTGCCGAATGTATACTTGATTCTTACACTTGCACGAAGCGGACCCTGCTCAACAAGCTCGATTGACTGTACGTCCATAAGACCCTTTATCTTGTTAAACTTGAATACGTTGTGAGCCCATGTGTCTGTTTCGTGGTCGTCAATAACAAACGGCATAGCAAGGAAAGAATTTTCAGCATAGTTGATGCCGCTTGTCTTATCAACAAGTTTTGAAATACCGCCTGCTTTTTCTGTAAATTCAACTCTGATAAGGTCGTTTTCCATAAAGAAAACATCATCAGACTGACCGCAGGTAAGAGCACTCTTCTGTTCGGGCATCTCTGCTTCAAAGCTGAGCCAGTATGTAGCGTAGCCCATAGCAGGTACTTTTGCCAAAAACAGTGTGTCAAGATGGCTGTCGTTAGAGCGTGATGAGCGGATATTCTGGAAGAGAACTTCATTGCCGTCGCTGTCTGTTACCTTCTCGCTCGGATGATAAACGCGTACGGGCATCTCAATATCAAATGAAAGGGGATTGAACACAACTATAGGTCTGGGGAAGTCGCGTCTTGCACCGAGGTTGCGTACCTCTGTGCAAACCGGGTCGGATACACCTTCAACCCACGTGTCAATCTGTCTTGCTATCTTGATGAGAGCAGTATTGTATATCTTTGATGCAACATCGAGTGCGTAGCCGCTGCTCTCTTTTACGTCTTCATAAGCTTCCATAATTGAACAGCCGCAGAGGATATCGTGGAACTGATTGAAGCAGACGTTTCGCCATGCTTCTGCAAACTGCTTTGTTGCGGGTGTTGCACCTGCAACCTTGGAAGCGATGGTGTTGAATTTTTCAGCTGCTGCAAGCTGATTTTCACATTTTCTGTTGAGCTGCTTTACAAGTGAAGTTGCTGAATAGCAACCGCTTGCGTGGTGCTGAAGATCATCAGTCCATACGGGAATATCGAGAGGAGTGATGAGCATCTCACGGAAGTAATCGTCGGGATTTGAGAACTCAAGCTCGCAGAATTCTTCCTTTTTCATTTCTTCCATAAGGTATTCGATATCGCCTCTGGAAGGACCGCCGCCGTGGTTACCGATGCCGTAGAACAGCATCATACCGTGACCTGAGTTTTCTGAACGTTCTGCATATTCCTTGATTTTCTCTTTGAGGTGCTCAGGGCCGCTGTGACCGTAGCCCTCAGGAATGTGGTAGGTGAGTACTCTTGAACTGTCGGGGCTTTCCCACCAGAATGCATTCTGCGGAATTTCAGCGTTTTCGTGCTGACCGGGGCGCATCATAACGTATGCACACATACCGCCCTGACGAAGAAGCTGAGGCATCATTGCGTTGTGACCGAATGAGTCAACATTATAGCCTGTTTTGCAGATTTTACCGAATTTTTCGTAGTAATAGAGCTGGCTGTAAAGAGCCTGACGTGCAAAGCTCTCACCGCTTGGCATATTACAGTCGGGCTGTACCCACCAGCCGTTGACTATGCACCAGCGACCTTCTTCAACTCTCTGCTGAATTTCTTTGAACATATCGGGGTCGATTTCTTCAACCCAGCGGTAGTATGCGGCAGAGGAGCAGGTGAAAACAAAATCGTCATATTCGTTAAGTCTGTCGAGTGCTGAGCGGAATGTCTGCATTACCTCGTTGCAGCCCTCCTGCCAGCGCCACAGCCAGATGGGATCAAGATGTGCGTTGCCGATAAGATGTACTTTTGCCATTTCTTTTCTCCTCCCTTATTCCTCAATAAATCCGTAATACATACCGATCCAGTAGCCGAATGTGTATACGTAACAGCTTTCAACAACGTAAATTCCGCCGGAGTCCTCGTCTTTGAATTCCCACGGATTACGGTCGAATTTTGCAATAAAGTGCTCATCGGGCTGAAGCTTTGCCGATGTTTCGATATAGTCGTAGCACCAACGGTGCTTCTTTGCGATGTCAAAACGTGTATCCATGCTGACACCTGCAGCAAGACGGCTGACGTTGAAACGTTCAAACCACTTTGCGTTCTTCTCGAGGTCAATACCCTCTGTGCCTACGCTGAGTGCAAAGGGATACTCGTAGCCGGGAGTGTTTTCACGGCAGACAGTGCCTCTCCATGTGTTGAATGCACGTGTATAGATATCAAGCAGCTTTTCATCTTTTTCAAGTGTAGCAAGCATCCAGAATGAAGATACAGCAAGCATATTATCGCCGTACATAAGCTCTGCGGCAATATCGTTGCCTTCGAAGAGTGAGGTCTGGAAAGCTCTGTCATAGTGCTTGAGTGTGAGGTCGGCGTAGCCCATATCGATGAGTTTGTTGTATTCGTCAGTCCACTTGCTGTCGCCTGTGATATACTCGGTAACCTTGAGGTAGGCGAGAAGCTCTGCAGAGTTAAGGCAGGCATCAGTCCAACCCATAAAGGTGTTGAAGTATTCGAGATTCCACTTTGCCCATGTTGTCGGCTTGCCGTCACATTCTGTGAGCTGATAGCCGCCGTCAATGATGTGAGTCATAAGCAAGGTTGCAGTCTGCTTGATAAGCTCGTCAAGCTCTGGGTCAACGTCTGCAAGGAACATATGCGCAAAGAGCATATGCAGGAAGTGTGCAGTTACTTCGTCGCTGCTTGTGTCACCTTTATAGATCATACCTTCTTCGGTATAACCGTGCTCTGTAAAGCAACGGCGGAGTCTTTCGGGAATGGGTGCACTTGCATCTATTTCAAGACCTGCAATGCCTTTCTGCTTTGAGAAAGATGTTTCAACACATACTGCTTTATCACCGTTAATGCGGTAGAAAAGACCGTCATCCGGGATAGGCTCGTCGTGCATCATATAGCTTCTTGAGGGGAAGCCGTTACCTCTTTTTGAAAGGTACATAAAGAGAAGGCAGGTTTCGCAGGTGCGTATCGCAAATTCTTTTGCCGCAACTGTTTCAGGTGCATCGGCACCAAGCTCTCTCTTGAGAGTAGCATAGCGGAAAAGCATACTTACAGAGAACCACGATGTGAAGCCGCCGTCGTTATCGCAGTGACCGTAGGGTACTTTTGAGCTGAAGTCTCTTGCAACATCAAGGTGCTTCTGAGCCATCATACCTCTTCTGCTGACTATATTAATTGATTCCTGTAACAGCATTTCTGCTTTTTCTCTTGTTGAAACAGGCTTCATTTCTATATGTACAACGCCTGTTTCGGTCTGTACCCAGCAGCCCTTGTCACCGTCACTGATTATTGAAAGAACGTTATTGTCGTAAAGATAACGGTTAGCGGTGAAGTGCATAACCTTATCTTCATCGTCTTCCTCTGAGGGACACCAGCGTGTTACGCCACCGTTTGAACCGAGCCACATTGTGCCGTCATCGTTAACTGCGTGGCAGGTATAATCTTTTTTGCGTGAGGGAAGGGGGATTCTGACGGAAGAAAGGTCGGGCTTTACCGACTCAGCCGTAAATAATGCTGCAGGCACTGCGGCATCGTCTTTGGCAAAGAATGTGCAGAATCTGTTGAGTGTTGTGCGAAGCTTGATAGTTTTCATCTTGTCCTCCTTTAAAGGATTTTGTGTATTGACTTTTATTTTAAACGTATTTAAAATCTACTTAAAATAAACGATTGGAGTTCTGAATGATGTATATTGAAAATAAACAGCTCAGAGAAGCTTACGCTTTGCTGGAAAATACGACACCGCTTGGCAGAAACGACTGCGGAAGCGTGTGTGATGCATACTGCTGCAGTGATGCACTCGGTGACAGTATGGAGCTTTTTCCTTGCGAAAAGGAGCTGTTTGAATCACTCGAGGGTTTTGAAGTGATTGACGGTGAAATACCTACAGTCAAATGCAACGGTACCTGCGAGCGTGAAAACAGACCGCTTGCCTGCAGGATATATCCTCTTTTTCCGCTTGTTGTAAATGAAAACGGTGAAGAGCGTATACGTGTTATTTATGACCCGAGAGCAACTGCCTCCTGCCCGTTGTGTGCTAATAAGGCTAAGCTTGACCGCAGATTTGTGCGTGCTGTGAGAAGAGCAGGCAAATACCTGCTGCGTGATGAGCAGACTGCATTACACCTGAGAAAAACAAGTGAATATCTCACTGAGCTTATTGAGCTTGAAATAAAACTTGGCTTATAACCTCTTATGTAAAGGCAGATGAAGCTGCCTAAATAAATATAATATTTTATCTATTTTATATTATCCGGTTGTATTTTTCAAGGTGTTTTGAGAAATTATTCTTCAAGCGGTTCAATTCCGCCTTCGATAAGTGTGCGGAAACAGACGTCGCGTATCTGTGATTCGAAGCGTATGCCGTCAATATGCAGATACCTTATATAGGTATAATTATAATCACTCAGCGGTCTGTCAAGGTAGTCGTCAGAGTGAGCGGCGATAAGTATTTCGCCGTCGTCTTTTATGTCGGTTATTATAATCGTATGATAGTATCTGCCTTCTTCGTTGCCGAGTTGTATAACGTCACCCGGCTCAAGCTCTTCACGGGGTACTTCGTGTGCAAACGGACCTTGTTCTTTATTGTTTGTTATGAAATCATAGAAGAATGTTACTCCGCTCCATGAAGGAGTTCTGTCATTTGAAGATATATAATACCAGCCGTATGTCGGGGTGTAATTCATAACACAGCCGCCTGCAAAAATACACTGTGAAACAAAGTTTGTGCAGTCACCGCCGATTCCGTTGAAGCTGAAAAACAGCGGATTGCGGTCAAGTGCCCAACGGCGTGCATATTCTAAAGCGTTTTTTCTGTTGTATTCTTTGGTTACAAGCATTGTCCAAAACCTCCCTGCATTATATTACGCAAGGAATTTGTACTGAGTGCTTGTACATAAAAATGATTAGTGATATAATAAGCCGGATTCAGGATTTTCAGAGGTAGATATATGGATAAAATTCTTTCACTTACGGGCTCATATATAAATGTTGCACTTATACTCGTCGGCGGTGCACTTGGTTTACTGCTCAAAAAAGGTTTGCCCGAGCGTGTGTCAGATGCTGTTATGAAAGCACTCGGTCTTTGTGTGCTGTACATAGGTATTGACGGCTGCTTAGAGGGCAGTAATGCTCTTATAGCCGTTATTTCAATGGCAGTGGGTACAATATTCGGCAGTGCTGTTGACCTTGATAAACATATGAATAATTTTGCGGCGAAGGTTGAGAAAAAGCTGAGCAAAAAATCAGACGGCAAGTCAAATATGGCTCAGGGTCTTGTCACTGCAACTTTGCTTTACTGTGTAGGTGCAATGGCTGTTGTCGGCTCGCTCGAAAGCGGTATCAGCGGCGATTACAGCACACTTGCAACAAAGGCGGTTTTAGATGGTGTTTCGTCAATCGTGTTATCGTCAACACTCGGTTACGGGGTGCTTCTCAGTGTAGTGCCGCTTTTCATTTATCAGGGCGGAATAACGCTGCTTGCAGGCTTTGTTGCTCCGTTTCTCAATGATTATACAGTAGCCCAGATGACCTGCGTAGGCTCACTTCTTATTATAGCAATCGCACTTAATATGATAGGTATAACGAAAATCAAGGTTATGAACAGCCTGCCTGCCGTATTCTTGCCGGTTGTTATATGTCAGTTCATAACATAAAAGTAAATTTATACGGATTGTTATTATTTTTTTATTGACTCTGCACTGATTTTTTTGTATAGTGTATGAAGAGACTTTTTTATCAGGTCCGAAATAACAAAATGAAATGAGAGGGAATTTTAATGAAAAAAGCACTTTTTTCAGTTCTCGCAGTTCTGCTTGCAGCAGCAATGGTAGTATCATTTGCAGCTTGCGGCGGTAACGAAACACCCGAAACAACAACTGTTGCGGACGTTGAGGCAGAGGCAACAACAGCACCTGACGTTGCTGACGAGACAACAGCAGCTGAGGCTGATACAACTGTAGCTGAAGGCGACACAACAGCAGTTGACGCTACAGAGGCTGCTACAGATGCAGAAGCTACAACTGTTGCAGGCGAAACAACAACAGCCGGTGAAGCAGCAGTTGCCCCCACAGCAAAGGCTGATATCGTTGCTCTTTACAACGAGGCATCAGCAAAGGCTGTTTCAGCAAAGCCCGGTTATAAGAAGACTGTTACAACAAAACTCAATGACCTTAAGATGGGTGCACTTGCAAAAATTGACCTTGTTCGTGAAACAGTAGGCGATTTCCTCGGCGAGGGTACAGAGACTGCAACTGTTGCCAAGGGAAAGGCAAGTAAAGAAATTGTTAAGAGCACACTCACAGCAGCTGATGTTGCAAATGCTACCTGCAAGCTTTCAGCAGACGGCAAATATTATGAAGTAACAATCACTGTTAAGAACGAAAAGAACCCTCTTAAGGGTAAGAGTGCTCTCAACAGATTCACAAATGACTATAAAGATATCAACGAAATGAGAGCCGGTCTTGAGGAGGCAGGCGCTGCTGTCGAAACTATTGATATCACTGTAAAAACCGCTACTATTAAGGCTAAGATTGCTGTTGATACAAAGGCTTTCAGCTCTGTTGACTACACAATCAGCTCTGATGCTTACCTTACAAATGTTAAGTATACAATTGCTAAAGTTAAGGTTGTTACAGGTAACATCTACACAACAGTTAAGTACTCAGGCTTTGCATATTGATCAGGTTGTATAAACTGTCAATATCAAAAATAAAAATTCATTTAATGAAAGGAAATGACATTATGAAAAAGCTTTTAGCTCTCATTATGGCACTCGCACTTGTATTCTCACTTGCTGCTTGCGGCGGCAACGAAACACCCGAAACAACAACAGCTCCCGATGCAGAAGTTGATGCAACAACTGTAGCTGACGAGACAACTGCAGCTGAAGAAACAACAGTTGCTGACGAAACAACTGCAGCTGAAGAAACAACAGCTGCTGAAGAAGCAACAACAGTTGAGGGCGACACAACAGCAGCTGCTACTACAGGCGATATGACTGCAGCTGAGTTTGCAGCATTCTTCAACGCTGAAACAGCAAAGATTGCAAAAGCAGGCAAGTACTCCTACAACAGAGTTTGTGCATACACAAAGAACATCGATGTCGGTGGTGCAACAGGTATCCTCAACGGCATCATCAGTGCTATCGATGAGAACTCCAACCTCGACACAGTTGTTGGTGACTTCCTCGGTATCGGTACAAAGAAGGGCACACTTCCCAAGGATGACGTTGACAGCGATTACAAAGTAAAGGCTGCTTCTCTCCAGGCTGGTGACCTTGGCTCATTCAAGGCTTCCAACGGCACATACACATTCACACTTGCTAACGCAACTAACCCCAAGAAGACAAATGCAACACCCATCTCCAGATTCACAAATGACTTCATCACACACGAAGAAGTTGTTGACGGTATTGCAGGCTTCACAACAGCTATCAAGGTTGACAGCACAACTGTTAACTACACAAACATCAAGGTTACAGTTTCTGTTGCAGACGGCAAGATCACATCTATCAAGTACTCCTACGCTTTTGATGCAAAGCTTACACTTAAGGCTGGTATCAAGATCAACGGTACAGGTGCTGCTACAACAAACGGTGCATTCACAGGTATCAGCTATTAATTAATAGTTATAACTAAAACTTCTGCCTCCGTATCAGACGATGCGGAGGCATTTCAATAAGTGAAAGTAAGGGATTTTATTATGAAAAAGCTTCTGGCATTTATTCTTGCAATTACTCTCGTTTTTTCTCTGGCAGCCTGCGGCGGTAATGAAACACCTGAAACAACAACTGTGCCTGAGGTTGAGGCAGATGCAACAGCGGATAATGCTGCTGACGAGACAACAGCGGCAGAGGCTGAAACAACGGTTGCTGACGAAACAACAGCCGCAGAAACAACAATGGCAGAGGATGAAACTACAGCTGTTACAGGCGATATGACAAAGGCTGAATTTGCAACGTTTCTTAATGCGGAAACAGCAAAGATTGTAAAGAACGGTACATACGACCTTGTAAGAAAATGCACATACACAAGGTCTATCAATATCGGCGGTGCAACAGACCCAATCAACGCTATTATCAAAGCTATTGACGAAAATTCAAGCATTGATTCTGTAATAGGCAGTTTCCTTGGTATGGGTACAACTCAGGGCAAAATCCCGAAGGATGATATTAACGCTAACTACAAAATCAAGGCAACTTCCGTCCGTGAGAGCGATCTGGGTTCATTCACCGCTTCAAACGGTGTATATACCTTTACACTTGCAGATGCAAGTGATCCCAAGAAGACAAACGCAACTGAGTTTGCAAGGTTTACAAATGACTTTGTAACTCAGGAAGAGGCTGAGTCAAGCATCGCAGAGTATACAAGCGCAATAAAGGTTAAGGATACTGATATCAACTATTCAAATATCAGGGTTACCGTCACTGTTAAGGACGGTAAAATTACCGATATGAAATATTCCTACGATTTTGATGCAATGCTTGCAGTTTCTATAGTTATCACCGTATCCGGTGACGGTGCTGCAGTTAATAACACAACTTATTCAAATATCAAGTATTGATTAATGTAAAAAGAAAGTCTGTG